>JBDTSF010000340.1:0-5219 GCA_039931295.1 Nitrospirota bacterium
CGAACGTGCAGAACTACCTGGGGTTTCCAGACGGCATCGACGGGACGGATCTTCTTGATCGAGGGATGGCGCAGGCGGTCAGGCTCGAAGTCCAAGTAGCGGAGGACGAAGTCCTGTCAGTGATGACAAACGGAGAAACCTTTCACATTCCAGGGCGTCATGGTTTCTATGTCGCGAAGCGAGTGTTGCTGCGACTCCGTCCAGTTCATAGATGCGGTGCATATCGAGCGTCATCTGCCGATCGAATGACAACCGTCACCCATTAAGAAGGAGTGGTCAATGATTAAAAAAAAGAAGGAACAGAGCCCCAAGACCGCCGCCCTGAGCGCCTTCCATGAGGACGGCGAAGGGCAGCACCTGACGACGAATCAGGGTCTACGGATCAACGACGATCAGAACTCGCTGAAGGCGGGTGAGCGAGGGCCGTCGCTTCTGGAAGATTTCCACCTGCGTGAGAAAATCACTCACTTCGACCATGAACGGATTCCTGAGCGTGTCGTGCATGCGCGCGGTTCAGCCGCCCATGGGTATTTCCAAGTGTACAAATCGTTGGCCCCACTGACCAAGGCCGTATTTCTCCAGGACCCGTCGATCAAGACGCCCGTCTTTGTGAGGTTTTCGACGGTCGTCGGCTCGCGCGGCTCATCCGATCTTGCCCGCGACGCCCGAGGGTTCGCGGTAAAGTTCTACACGAAAGAAGGAAATTACGATCTGGTCGGCAACAATATGCCTGTGTTCTTTATCCAGGACGCGCTGAAATTTCCTGACCTTGTGCACGCGGTGAAGCCCGAGCCAAATCATGAAATGCCTCAGGCGGCGGCTGCCCACGATACCTTCTGGGACTTCATCTCCTTGATGCCAGAATCCATGCATATGATTATGTGGGTGATGTCGGATCGTGCGCTTCCGAGGAGTTACCGCATGATGGAAGGCTTCGGCGTTCACACCTTCCGGTTGATCAGCGACAAGGGGCAGGCCCGCTTCGTGAAGTTTCATTGGAAGCCGCTGCTCGGTCTCCATTCGGTCGTCTGGGATGAGGCGCAGAAGATCTCAGGCAAAGATCCGGACTTTCACCGGCGCGACCTGTGGGACGCGATCGAACATGGCGCCTATCCCGAATGGGAATTTGGGATACAAATTGTCGAGGAAAAGGACGAACAGAAGTTCGGCTTCGATCTGCTGGATCCCACGAAACTCATCCCTGAAGAATTGGTCCCCGTGCAGCGCATCGGCAAAATGACTCTCAACCGGAACCCGGACAACTTTTTCTCGGAAACAGAGCAAGTCGCGTTTCACCCGGGCCATCTCGTGTCCGGGATCGATTTCTCCAACGATCCGCTCCTACAGGGACGTCTCTTCTCGTACACGGATACGCAACTGATCCGGTTGGGTGGTCCAAACTTCCATGAGATTCCAATCAACCGTCCGGTCGCGCCTGTTCACAACAACCAACGCGACGGACATATGCGCCAGGCCATCAACGACGGACGAACCAGCTACCAGCCGAACTCACTTGCCGGAGGCTGCCCCATGCAGGCGAAGGGGGACTTGGGCGGTTTTGTCAGCTACGCGGAAAAGATGTCAGGGACAAAAGTAAGACAGCGAAGTCGGAGTTTCTTCGATCATTTCAGCCAGGCCTCGCTGTTCTGGCACAGCCAATCCGAACCGGAGCAAGCCCATATCGTGAAAGCCTTCCGATTTGAGCTCGGCAAGCTGGAAGTCCCCGCCATCCGAGAGCGCATGATCGCCATGCTCGTGCAGGTTGATCCCATTCTGGCCAAACGCGTGGCACAAGGACTGGGCCTGGACGTTCCCACAAAGTCTCCTACGCTCTTGAACGAGAGCGTGCCGGCGGATGGAAACCCCGCCGACTATCAACCTAAACCCAACAAGAGCTCAGCGAACCGCTCACCTGCATTGTCGATGGCCAATTCCGTGAAAGGCGGGATCAAGACGCGCAAGGTCGCGATCCTCGCCGGCGATGGAGTTGATGACGCGGATCTCAACGGGATGAAGAAGGCGTTGATCGAGGCCGGCGCTCAGGCAAAGATCGTGGCTCCTCGTCTTGGGATGTTGACCAGTGCCAAGGGAGCGCAGCTTCACATCGATTTCAGTTTTCTCACCTCCAGTTCAGTCCTCTTCGATGCCGTCTATATTCCCGGAGGGGACAAGAGCATCCAGGCGCTCCAACAAGAGGACGACGCCGTAGAATTTGTGAAAGAGGCCTACAAACATTGCAAGACCATCGCAGCCACCGGCGCGGGGGGGCGGTTTGCGCGCATGGCATGTCTCGGACGAGATCTCGCAGACGGGTCCGAGCATGAAGGTGTTCAGAACACCGAGGATGAGGGTCTCATCATCGGTAAGGAGAATGATACCCGCGGCGTGGCCTCCAAGTTCATCAATGCGATGGCCCACCATCGCCATTGGGCGAGAGAATTGAAGTCTCAGCCGGCCTGAAGCATGAATGTCCCAACCAGGGGCTCTCAGTGTGAGGCACCATGGGTCGAAGAGGAACAATGAGGACGTCAAATCGGCACGAAGGGGAGCTTGCGGAAATTCGAGAGCGAACCGTAGTTCGACCAAAAGCATGCTGTGAGCTTCCTGAAAGACCTGGGGTCGCAGCGAATGCAGGTGGTCAAGGTGGCGAACCGTATAAGAAGGAAAGGCTCATACCATGGGAAAAGCGTTCATCCTCTGGCTGTTAGGAGTTCCGGTCACATTGCTTGTCATCCTCTGGTTCTTCGGCATCCTTGGATAGGACATCTCAGGAGCTGCGGACGACGAAGGGAGATCTGAACTCACCCCGTTGAGCCTGCAACGGGGGCACTCCGTGCTCGGGTTCTATGAAACGCAGGGTACGACGGGTCGAAAGTGCCAACCCAGTCTGCGGCGCATCGTTCACGAAGAGAATGAAATCTACTTGATGAAAGGAATCGCCCGATGAGAATTGCCCAGGTTGCCCCCTTGTCTGAGAGCGTTCCGCCGAAACTCTATGGCGGCACAGAACGGGTCGTGTCCTACCTCACCGAAGAACTCGTACGGCTTGGTCATGATGTGACCCTGTTCGCGAGTGGAGATTCGGTCACGACCGCCCGTCTCGAATCGATCTGCGATCAGGCACTCCGTCTAAATAAGGGAATCTCCCTTCACGACGCGCCCTTCATGATGCATTTACTGATGGAGCAGGCGATGTCGAATGGCAGGCCCTTCGACATCATTCATTCTCATCTCGATCATCTGGGCTTCCCCCTCGCGCGGCGGAATCCGACCCCTATGGTGACCACATTCCATGGTCGGCTCGATCTGCCAGAACTGCAGCCGGTGTTTCGTGAGTATGCAGAGATGCCGATGGTGTCGATCTCGAACGCTCAACGAACACCGGTTTCCTGGGCCAATTGGCAAGATACCGTCTATCACGGGTTACCAACGGATTTGTACGACCTGCATCCGAACTCCGGACGCTATCTGGCATTCCTGGGGCGCATAGCCCCCGAGAAGCGACCGGATCATGCGATTGAGATCGCCAAGCGGGTCGGGATTCCCTTGCGGATTGCGGCGAAGGTCGATCCGGCAGATCAGGAGTACTTTCAGACAGAGATCGAGCCGCTGCTTTATCACCCCTTGATCGAGTATCTCGGGGAAATCACGGACGCAGAAAAATACGATTTCCTGGGACATGCGATGGCGCTCGTCTGTCCCTACGATTGGCCGGAACCGTTTGGGCTCGTGCTCATTGAATCGCTCGCGTGCGGAACGCCTGTGTTGGCCTATCGGCGTGGATCTATTCCTGAAATCATTGAGGACGGGACGACGGGATTTGTCTGCGAGGGGATTGACGAGATGACAGCAGCCATCCAACGCATTCCTGAAATCGATCGTCGACGGTGTCGCTGGGCTTTCGAGCAGCGATTCAGCGTGGCACGAATGGCGCAGGACTATCTCCGGGTATATGAACAGGCGATTGGGAACGTCTGCGAGAGGAAGGAAGAGGCCATGGGTTTCGTCTCCACATTCTCCAGCAGTACCTGAAGGAGATGTGGGACGACGGGTCTTCCACGAAGACACTTACCAGTCAATGCACACAGGAGACAGATGGAACGGAGAGTCGGAGTGCGTCTTATCATTACATCATGAGGAGGAACATGTGATGGCAACACAACAGGAACATCGCGGGAAAAAACAACAATTCGATACCAAACATAGCCCCTCAACTCCCTCCTCGCAAACGGAAAAAGAGAAACAACAAAACAAAGACACGCGTGCATCTATGGCTCAATCTACAGCTCTATCTGGCGAGGATCACACACAAGTCGCAGAATTGGCTTATGCACTGTATGAACAACGTGGGAGGAAGGATGGGCATGATCTAGAAGATTGGTTTAACGCGGAGCAACGTATTATGGAACAAGGACGTTCAGGCAGAAGTTTTGACGAGGTCTGGTAAGCCTCTCTTCGTTGGAAATTCCCGTTATCGGCTGTGGCTCGAAAGATAGTCTCATCGCTATTTCACTCATCATCCAGGAGGAACATCATGGAAGAGAAAAAATGTGCGCATCCGTCTTGCGGCTGCGCTGCGGAAAAAGGAAAAGAATTTTGCTCCGATCCATGCCGGAATACGAGTCTATCGGGACGCTGTCCATGCAATCACGCAGGCTGCAAGGAGAAACCCTCCTAAGGAGCCAAATCTTCCACCTCTTCCCTGAGCGGTGAGGCGTAGTCTTCGATAAACAGTTGCATGCCCTCTCAGTACCGACGACCTCCCATACATCGATTGCTTGAAGAGGTTCAAGCCGAGGGGGGAAAACATGCTGAAGATCTCTTGACCCTGCTGAGCAAACATAATGCATCCCTGCAGCTTTGAGATGGAGCGGCACTTGACGGCTTCCCAATCTGCAGCATGGTCAAGCCTTCATCACAGCAAGAAGATACAGCCCAAGTTCAGACGTGGGGTTGTCATCACCAAGAACTAGGGAACAACCCAGTCCTCGATCTTCCCCTGCCGCGGTATATCTACATTATAAGTACGGTGAGCGATCCCAAGCACGAGAAGACATCCGGGGGCATCCATGAAAATTCCCACAGTCAAATATCAGTCAGGACTGGAAGTGAGCCTCGCCGCGTTTCTTCTGAAAATGACATCTCTCGACGTTGGAAATAGGCGCAGAATTTCTCTCAACGGGAAGATGTCGTACGCCGGAAATTCTTCAACTCACAAT
>JBDTSF010000341.1:0-4609 GCA_039931295.1 Nitrospirota bacterium
TCTCACACGGGGGGCACTAGGGGTTCTCCCAGCTGTTTAAAATCACACGGCTAGGCACCTTATGACTTGGTCGCACTGATCTTAACCTGGAGGGCTCCATGCCTACAAGAATCAACCAAGCGGCACCGGCAGCACAAACGCTCCCCGAAGAGTGCGACAGAGCGGCAGGATTTTCCCAGGTCGATTCCCAACGGAAACAGGAATTTGGGGAGCGGCAAATTCAAGGGCTCGAGTTGCGGGTATACACTCATTGCTACGGTGATTGAGGATACGCCGAAGTCATGCCCTAGAAGGGGCTGTTGGCCGAACGCCTCATGAAAGATGTTGTGAGGGAAGCCTAGAAACCAGTTCTAGTGGAGTTGGACCAGCCCCGCAATGAAGTACCACGCTAGGGACATTCATAGGTCCGCTTACTCCCTAGACGCAGTTAAATGAGCTGTACTCGGCATACTGATCTTTAACTGGCTGCCTTCCCACAAATAAGAGGCCGAAATGGGGCCACCAGCGTGAGTGGAGTCAACTAAGACTAGTCCAGGGCCGAAGCAGGTCCCGCTATTTTAAACATCTCAGATTTGATGGTGTAAAGAGGAAGTATGAAAGCCCTGTGTTGGCACGGAACAGGTGACGTTCGAATCGATACGGTCCCTGATCCCAAGATCCTGGAATCGCGTGACGCCATTGTGAAGGTCACCGCCACGGCTATCTGCGGGTCTGATTTGCACTTGTATGGCGGCCTCATGCCGACGATGGAATCGGGGGATGTGCTCGGGCATGAGTTCATGGGTGAAGTCGTAGAGGTTGGACCAAGGGCAGCCAGCAAACTGAGGCCTGGAGACCGAGTCGTTGTGCCCTTCACCATTTCCTGCGGGTCTTGTTTCTTCTGCCAAAAAGGATTGTTTTCCCTGTGCGATACATCCAATCCGAATGCGGAGATGGCGCGCAAGGCAATGGGGCACTCGCCAGCGGGCTTATTTGGCTACTCCCACATGCTCGGAGGCTTCGCTGGCGGACAGGCGGAATATGTCCGCGTACCGTTTGCTGACGTGGGTCCCGTGAAAATTCCTTCCGGCCTACGAGATGAACAGGTGTTGTTTCTTTCCGACGTCTTTCCTACTGGCTACATGGGTGCGGAGAACTGCGAAATGGAACGCGGCGATACGATCGCCGTGTGGGGCTGTGGACCAGTCGGACAATTTGCCATTCAGAGTGCCTGGATGCTTGGCGCCGGTCGAGTGATCGCGATCGACCGTGCGCCGGAGCGTCTACAAATGGCGGAAAAGTATGGGCGAGCCGAAACGATCAACTTCGAGACAGGAGGTGTCTACGATCGTCTCATGGAGATGACGAACGGGCGGGGACCTGACCGCTGTATCGATGCGGTGGGGACGGAGGCGCATGCCGGTGGCAGCCTTGATGCCCTCGTAGACAAAGCGAAGACGGCGGTCTTCTTAGGGACCGACCGACCGCATGTGCTGCGAGAAGCGATGATGTGCTGTAGGAAGGGAGGCACTATTTCAGTACCGGGCGTCTATCTCGGATTCTTAGATAAGATCCCGTTTGGTGCGGCCATGAATAAAGGGCTCACGTTAAAAATGGGCCAAACTCATATGCAACGATATATGCGCCCCCTCCTCGAACGCATCGAGAAGGGAGAGATTGATCCATCGTTCATCATTACGCATCGGCTGAAACTCGCCGACGCGCCGGACGGCTACAAAACATTCAGGGATAAGAAGGACGGCTGCATCAAGGTTGTCATGACGCCGTGATCATGTAGGCAGCGATGGATTCGATAAAATCGAGTCTCAAAGATTAGGACAAAGAATGTGCCGCCTTATGCGAATAATTGCAGGTCACATCTAACCGAGGAGGCCGGTATGTTTTCATTTCCTAGATTTCCAGGCATTGTCCTGCCGTGCGCTGCACTCGTCTGCGTGTGGATGTTGAGCGGCTGTCAGTCCACTACCGGAAAGACGGTTGGGCAGACGCTGAACGATGCCTCCATTTCCACCGCGGTGCAGACGAAGTTGACGAGCGACCGTCTCGCGAATTTTCCACGTATCAATGTCGAGACCGAACGTGGCGTCGTGAGTCTCAATGGAGTGGTGGAGACAGCGGCACTACGGGCGCAAGCGGAACGCCTGGCTCGTCAAGTTGATGGCGTGGTCAAGGTTAACAATAATTTGCAGATTCAGAATCGGCCCCCGTCGGGAAAACCCTCTGGTCCGGCACAGACCCACGAGATGCAAGAGAGGCAACCCGAGAAATATACTGGGCAGGCGGATCAAAAAAACATGACCCTTCAGACTCAAGGGGTGGACATCATTCAAGGGGAGGTCGTGCGTGTCGAAGGGGATACCTATTTTGTGAGGGGGAAAGATGGGAAAGAAATCAGTCTCCATGCCGACACCACTACCATGAAAACCCAAGAAATCAAATCGGGAGATCGTGTGGAGATCAAGGTCGATCGGAATAATCATGCGGTGTCGATGCTTCCGGAAGCGCCATGACAAAAAACCAAGCATTGTCTGAACGATACGGTACCTGGATTCCAAAAACGAGGCACGTGAGCAGTCTTCGCCGAATTTGAAGACAAACTTTCAGGAGGAAGGAGTTCATCATGCTGTACTGGGCTGGTATCTTCTTACTCATCGGGTTAATTGCCGGGGTTCTGGGGCTCGTGGGAGTGGCGGGTACGGCGACCTATATTGCCTAGGTGCTGTTTGTCCTATTCGTCGCTATTGCGATCATCAGTTTCTTCGTGGGACGGCGACCTCCAGCAGGAGTATGAGAGAGACGTGCGAGCAGCAGGCTCCGCATCAGAGACTGTGCGGTGATAGGCAGCAGAATATCGCTGAGACACTCACTGCGGTCTGGAGATATCGGCACCACTCGGGCGCCAGCAAGCCAGAGAGGGGACGTGGGAATACATGCGCTTTTAGGATAACAAGGAGGTGTCTATTATGAAGGTTATATTATCGGTACTCGCAGTAATGATGCTCGGTATTGGAGCCGGGATTGCCGGAGCCGCCGATCCGATGTACGACAAAGAGGCCAAACCGACCCTCGGGGAGCGCATTACCAAAGACACGGTCAAGGGGACGCTGATGCGCATGGAGGGCGAATATTATTGGGTCAAAGATACCGAGGGGAAGGAAGTGAAACTTCACGTCGATGCGAGCACGAAACTGGATAAGGTCGTGAAGGGGGATCGGGTCAAAGCCTATATCACGGATCAGGGGCATACGACCACGCTTCAACGCGATGAATGATCTGACGCATCCATTATAAAAGATTCGATTGGTACGGAGCCATCATTTCACTGACCTTGTTATCCAAGGATTGCCAAGGGACAGAGTTGTCAGTGAACATGAAGGGGCAACGAGCACCAAGGAAATGGTTGAGACTCGAGAGGAGATGACCAATGGGAGATCAGAGCGTGAAGAAAGTGGCATCCGAATATTCCCCGCGAGGCGATATGGGCCAAAAGTACTTGGCATCGGGGATTCATATCTCGATGCGACTGTGGGAATCATTGCCGGCCGCCCCGGCCAGCTCGTTGACGCAACGGGATTACGAAACGGTCGGCTATGTCATTCGGGGTCGTGCAAATCTGAAACTCGAAGGACAAATTCTATCGCTCACAGCAGGCGATTCTTGGATAGTCCCAAAGGGTTCGAGTCATTGCTACGAAATTCTCGAGCCCTTCACGGCGGTTGAGGCCACCAGTCCTCCGGCACAGGTTCATGGGAGAGACGAACAAGCATGAACAGGCGAAGCCGGAGATTTTGTACCATGTCTACACACTGACGGCGAGCGACACTGCAACAGATTTGGAGGCTTCTCTGTGATCCGACCACAGCCATCGAATGTCTCCTCTCCCTCGCCACGTACGATGTCGATTGAACGGATATTGTTATAAACAGCTCGCTTCCCTGAGGGCATCGCTCCACCGAGCCAAAAACACGCCAAAACAGCTCTGCCGTTCGATACCTGCTCAGATTCGAATGGTCTTGTTTGCAGTGGATTGCCACCGTTGGCCTGGGCGGTTCGTTTGATTTCCCGGAGAATGTACAGTTTGGTCACAGGAATTATTTCCTAATGTGGTACGCCGCGGGCGAGACAGTGATTCTTATACCGTTGCACCTCAGTCACTTCCTTCCCAAACCAGTCAGGCGGAGAAAATCGTCGGCTCGCTTGTACGGATTCAAATTCAACCTCAGCGACAATCAGCGTGGCGAGTGAACCTTGATACACATCGATTTCGATGTGATGGCCGTTCCAATTCCATGCGTATCGAACTTTCTTGAGTCGCCGTCCTCCGGTCGCGGGCCACAGTCGGTGGAATTGGTTGGACGAGATCTTGACTTCAATTTCGTTGCGCATCAGCGTCCCCTGACTCTTCACCGTCTCATAATACGTCTTCCCTTTGCGTCGAATCCGTACCTCTCCCCCGTCAGACGAGATGACGAGATAGCCCTGCACGATGTGCTCTCGCTTCAGCGTGCCGAGCCGAGGCAACTTCGACACGAGCCATTTGCGTTCAATCTCCTGTGTTCGTTTCACCATCACCACCTCCACGCGATCGAGGATAGAGTGGCTCGCACTA
>JBDTSF010000342.1:0-3291 GCA_039931295.1 Nitrospirota bacterium
TCACGACGCTGACCGAACTGAACGCCATGGCCGCACTGGCGAGAATCGGACTGAGCAGGATTCCGAAAGCCGGGTAGAGGATGCCGGCCGCGACCGGAATGCCGACGACGTTATAGACAAAGGCCCAAAACAAATTCTGTTTCATCGTTCGCATCGTCTGTCTGGCCAGAAGAATTGCCGATGCGACGCCATGGAGATCGTTCCGCATCAACGTCACGTCGCTCGCTTCCATGGCGATATCGGTGCCGGTGCCGATCGCGAAGCCGACATCGGCCTGCGCCAGGGCTGGAGCATCGTTGATGCCATCACCCACCATCGCGACGACCTCTCCGGCGTGCTGCCGGCGTCGGACCTCTGTCACTTTGCCTTCGGGCGACACCCCAGCCACCACGTGGTCGATTCCGGCCTGCCGTGCGATGGCCTCCGCGGTGCGAGGGTGATCCCCGGTCAGCATCACCACCGTGAGTCCCAGTCGGTTCAGCTGTTGAATGGCTTCACGGGATGTCGGCTTGATGGGATCTGCTACGGCGATCATTCCTGCTAACTGACCATTGATCGCGATATACATGGGCGTTTTCCCTTCGCTCGCTAGACGCTCCGCCTCTCTTTTCATCGCGGTAAGATCCACCGCGTAACCGGACATGAGCGCCTCATTGCCAACGGCAAGCGCAACACCCTGTACAACGCCAGTTGCCCCTTGCCCCGTGATGGATTGGAACGACTCTGCCGTCTCCAGGATGAGCGACTGCTCTTGGGCATATCGCACGATCGCTTCAGCCAACGGATGTTCAGAGGAGGCCTCGAGCGAGGCGACCAGCCGTACGAGATCCTTTTCGGACCACTCCGAACCCAAGACCGGTACCACGTCCGTCACTGTGGGGCGCCCCTCAGTGATCGTCCCGGTTTTATCCAACACGACGGTGTTGATTTGACCGGCACGCTGCAGGGCCTCTCCGCCTTTGATGAGGATACCCCGTTCGGCTCCCTTTCCGGTGGCGACCATCAGGGCAGTCGGCACGGCCAATCCCATCGCGCAGGGGCAGGCAATGATCAGGACCGCAACCGCTGCGGCAAACGCGCGCATAGCCGACGCCTGATCGGCCGTCACAAACCAGATGACAAATGTGGCGATCGCAAGGGACAGCACGATCGGCACAAAGATCCCGCTGACCTGATCGGCAAGCTTCTGGATAGGGGCCCGTGACCCTTGAGCGTCTCGCATCAGCTTGACGATGTGGGCCAGGACACTGTCAGAACCTAGCGTTGTTGCGCGATACCGGAAAGCTCCGGTTCTATTGATCGTGCCACCAATGAGGCGATCACCTGGGTGTTTCTCGACCGGCAGTGATTCGCCCGTCAGCATCGATTCATCGACCGCGCTCGCCCCGGAAATAATTTCCCCATCCACGGGGACCCGTTCCCCCGGCCGCACGATGACGATGTCCTCACTTTGCACGTCTTCGACGAGGATATTTTCTTCAGCGCCATCCCGCACCACCCGTGCCGTTCTCGGCTGGAGTTCCACAAGACCCCTCAGGGCCGCCGAGGTTTGACGTTTGGCACGAGCCTCCAGCGCATTGCCGGTGAGGATCAGCGCAATGATCATGATCACCGCTTCATAGTAGAGGTCAGGGGGCACGCCTCGACTCAGGAAGAACTCCGGCACCACGGTTGCCAACACGGAGTAGAGAAAGGCGGCCCCTGTGCCAACTGCGATCAGTGTGTTCATGTCCGCCGAATGATGTCGGAAGGCGGACCAGGCGCGCACGTAGAAATGCCGCCCCGCCCAACCCATGAC
The DNA here is from genome assembly GCA_039931295.1 of Nitrospirota bacterium. GTDB lineage: Bacteria > Nitrospirota > Nitrospiria > Nitrospirales > Nitrospiraceae > Palsa-1315. Next base: position 1,799 of record JBDTSF010000342.1, read on the forward strand.
AAGCAAGGTCAGCGCAAACAGCGCATACGATAACACCCATGGGGTGAACGAATAGAGCCAGGGAGCGATGGCGCGGATGGCGGGGGTCATTGATTCCATCGCCCATCGCATAAATGGATCGGCGACCGGCCCATGAACATCCATCCCAGCCACCCCCATGAGTGGCATGGACAGTATCATCGCCAACAGGCCGATGATCCCACTCAACGATGCCTTGTACCTGAGTTCTCGATATTCTTCCTCTTGAGCCCGATCCTGAGCCTCCTGCTCCTCGAACGCGGTCTGATCCTCTGCGGGGAGTTCCGCGCCATACCCGGTCCCGCGGATCGCGTTGACCAGGGCCATGGAGGAGGTCACCGCCGGGTCGTATGTCACGGCGGCATTCTTCAGCAAGAAATTCACCGAGGCATCGAACACGCCAGGGTTACCTTGTAGTGTCCGTTGTACTCGCGCCTGACAGGCGGCGCAGGTCATCCCCTTCACGGGAATGGTAATCTTTTCACGCGAGGTCGTGGTATGGGTTCCGATTACGGCCGCATCTGCCAGGGGCCGTGTCTCTGTCAACAGCAAGGGAGTCGTGGTCGGCATGGTGTGCTCCTCGTTAGTCTTGCACGATGAGCTGACCGCGTAACATGCTCATCCCGCAGGTGAATGTGAAATGGCCGGTCTGTGACGGCCTCAGCTCGATCTGGGTCTTCCCGAGGGCGGGCAAGAATTTGCGAATCCCGAAATCTGGAAACACGACCTCTTCCGAACACCCTGATCGGTCTCGTCGATCGAAGACGAGCCGGACAGGCTGGTCCCTCTTCACGCGCACCACGGCCGGATGATAGCCTCCTTCAACCACGATGGTGACCTCCTGGACCCCCTCCAGATCGATCGCGGCGTTCGACACCACCTGTGGGGCCAAAAAGAAATACCAATTGATCCAGATTATTGCCGCGATGCCGCCGATGATGACCATCCATTCCATCGCGCTCATGCGACCCTCCTGACCAACTGGGCTTCGTAGCCTGCCTCGCTCACAGCCTGGATAATCTCCGTGGGAACGATTGTCCTCGGGTTATAGTTGACGATGGCTTCGCCGACCTTCACGCTGTGCACCTGCACGCCATCGAGTCGGGTCAAGACCTTCGTGATCTGTCCGACGCAATGCCCGCAGCTCATTCCGGTGATGTTCAGGGTCAATGCTTCCATGGCACACCTCCTTGTTAAGTGGGCTTCGCGCGCCTCAGTTTCAAGGGCCACGCGTTCTGTACCCCTTCAGACGGAAGAGCACGCCAATTATTACAGTGAGAGAGAAAACGCCTGTATTGAGAGGGGTATCGAACTAGGACACGTTGTAGAGGAGGGTGCCGGCTGACTGGGTTATTCGCAGGTGCAATTCAGGCAGCCATGGGTACTGCAGATCCCACAGGACTGTTCCAGGCTGGCGCGTAAGGCCTGGCGGGCCCGGTGCAAACGAACCGTGAGATTGCTTGGGGAGATCTTCA
>JBDTSF010000343.1:0-1795 GCA_039931295.1 Nitrospirota bacterium
ACAAGCCGGTGCGCGCGCTTGAACCCGATGATCAACGGATCGAATTCCGGCTTTGCGGTCACAGATTCAAGTGCCTTCATTCGCTGAACAAGATCCACAAGGTCCAACGATTTGCCGTGCGATTGCTTGAGCACGGCTTCGATGACATCGTCTCGCAACGCATAGACCACCCTGACATAGTGCCGAACCCGCTCAAAAAGAAATTCTATCATCCGACGCCGGCCATCCTGCAAAGGGTTTGCTCCCCCTTTGAAGCCATCGCCGATAACAAGGTCCCTCGCGGTATCGATGTAACTTCCGATATCAAGCCGTAATTGTTCCTCAAGTATGATCCGGACAATGGCCGTGGCATTCCTGCGCAGAGCAAAGGGGTCTTCCGATCCAGTCGGCACGAGACCCACATGGAAAAATGCCGCCACGGTGTCCAGCCGGTCGGCCAATGATAGTACCTGGCCGGCGACGCTCTTCGGCAAGTCCCCTTCGATCGATCGAGGCAGATACTGCTGCCCGATGGCCAAACTCACGGCCTCAGACTCACCGTCATGTTTTGCATACTCCCCCCCCATGATGCCCTGAAGTTCTGGAAACTCACCGACCACACCGGTAAGCAGGTCAGCCTTGCACAGATCCGCGGCTCTCTCGCAGGCCCTTTTGAGGTCGCCATCCTGTGGTCGCAAACTTGAGGCGATGAATCCAGCTAACCGTTTAACCCGCTGCTGTTTTTGCCCCATCGTACCGAGTTTCTGATGAAACGTGACACCAGCCAGTTTCACCACCCGTTCCTCAAGTGTGACCTTCCGGTCTTCGTCGAAAAAGAACTTCGCGTCGGCCAGGCGCGCAGCCAGGACCCGCTCGTTGCCTTCGCGAATTAATCCCATATCTTTGGCTCGATTGTTCGTCACCGCGATAAAATGGGGGACGAGCTTCTCGTTCTCTTTGTGCATCAAGGAAAAGAATCCCTGATGTTCTTTCATCGAGGTAATCAAAATCTCTTGCGGCACTTCTAAATAGGCAGGCTTGAAGGACCCGATAATGGCATTGGGATATTCAGTCGTATAGACCGCCTGATCCAGCAAGTCGCCGTCCATATTCAACGTGAAACCAGTTTCCTTGCACAAGGTCGCGACCTGTTCTTCGATCATATGGCGGCGCCGCTGCGGATCCGGAATGACCCCCTGGCGTTCAAGCCCCTTCAGATACGATTCATAGTTTCGAACCACCATCCCCTTCGCGCTCCCTAACACGCGATGTCCTTCCGTCCGATTTCCGGCAGTAATCCCCGCGGCTTCGATCGGAAGCGTGGCTCCTCCATACAGGGCCACCAGCCAGCGCACCGGTCGAGCGAACCGCACACCGGTATTATTCCACTTCATCGATTTCGGAAAAGAAAGTTTCGCAATCAACTGAGGAAGAAGTCCTTCCAGGACCACGTCAGTAGTCCGCCCCTCTTCCTGCTTCACCGCGAAGAGGTACTCCCCCTTTGGAGTCTGGCGAATCTGTAACTCTTGGACGGCGACTCCTTGCCCTGAGGCAAATCCCGTCGCCGCTCTGGTCGGCTGGCCGGCCTGATCGAATGCTACTGCCTTGGACGGCCCCATTGCTTCCTTGACTACAGAGGTTTGCTGAGTCGCAAGCCCTTCAACTACCAGGGTCAATCGTCGAGGAGTTCCCAGCGTGCGAGCGGAGTGAAACGCGAGACGTTGGTCTTTCAACAGCTGCTCAGCCGAATCTTTGAGGGCAGCCAGGGCGGGAGCGATGAACTGGTAGGGAAGTTCTTCGACGCCGATCTCAAGCA
>JBDTSF010000344.1:0-3522 GCA_039931295.1 Nitrospirota bacterium
ACTCGCCCGGAGCCCATGGTGTTGAAAGAACTCGTACATGAGTCTCAGATCCGTGACCAACCAGCCTGGCAGCCTGTGCGTAGCCTTCCCCCCCCAGACATCGAGATCATTTCCGCCGTACCGGATTTCGCGCCCGAGGGAACGGCTGTAGATGTCCGCCACATCCTGACCGCTTAATACTTCCGCACCGATCAACGGATAACAGTGGAATTCATGTCCGGTTTGGGTAAGGGTCGCGACCACGGCATCCGCGATATCTCGCACATCGACACGATTGAGACCGATGTCCCCGATTGGCTGCGGATAGATCCCTTCCTTTAGAATCGACTCGCGATACACCAGGTCGTTCTGAAAAAAGTTATTCGCCATGATCACCGTGAACGCCATCCCCGAATCTCTGAGCGCCCTCTGGATCTCCATCTTGGACTTGAAATGGGGAATATAGGGAGCCTGCTCTGCGTGATAGACTGACAGATAGACAAGGTTCCGGACACCGGCGCGGTTCGCTGCCGCCACGACCGCCAGCCCCTCTTCTGTTTCCGTCGAGCTGAGTGGTGTGACCAGAAATACACGATCGATTCCTCTCATGGCCCAGCGCAGTGTCTCCGGCTTGTGGAGATCTCCAATAATGCCGCTGGCCCCAAGTGGGAAGCCATCGGCCTTGTCAGCCGAGCGGGTGAGGACATGTACCTGTTCTCCTTTGGCCACAAGACCCTGCACGACATGACTGCCAACCAATCCGGTCCCGCCAATCACAAGAATGTTCATCGCGCCAGGCCTCCTTCGTTACACCAATGTATTCCACAGGCTGCCGCTGGCCTTAGCCTTGCGAACTCTGTTTTCGTGTGGTTGTTCAAAGCACCCAGCTCCATTCTTCATTCCATCCCTCTTCACGACGTCCCGTTGCGCTTCCTGCTACGCCGTAGTTGTGGCTCATGCGAGTTCACTCACCATGCCTGTCCTCGCGGAGTACTTACGCTGCAGCTGCCGTACTTGGTGGCTTTCGACCGGTAGCCGGATTTGGTTCTGCAAGATCACAGGATCGACACGGTGTCCGCATTGCACGCAGCGGAGGGTTTCAAGGTGGTCGGCGCCGGTGTTATGCAAGTCGTAGTACCACTCGGTCACGAGCAGGCCCGCGCAGCGCGCGCAGGATCTCGTCCTGAGCTGTTTGCTCGCTGGAAGGGATCGAATGGCATCTCCACTTCCATTCTGTTTCATCGTTCCGTCACACTCCGGCTTTTCTGTTTCCATTCGCTGTTCCATGATTCAGCCTCCCGGTTGTTGGTTCGATGCGTTGTACTTTTGGCTTCATAGCGTCACGGCGTTATCAGCCGTTGGCAATACGCTAGCTGCGTCACATGATTGGTCCATGAAGGGAGCATGAAGAATTCTTCATCAGTTGTTGTGCCTCATGTGGAGAGGCAGCCAAGTCAGTCGGAGGCAGGAAACCCACTGAGTTTATTCAACACTCCCCGCACCAGAATGCGGTCGAGAATCTCTCACCAAGGCCACGAGCGAGTCCACCAGCACTCCCTTGAGGGATAGGGGCTCGAAGAGGGCTGGATTCTATAGAATTGATGGTGAGCGCACATTGCTCCCGTCGAATACTTGGAAACGTCTTACTTTTTGTCCTTATGAATGTCGATGACTTCTCCCGTATCATTCACTTCGAGCGTGACTTGAGTGCCGACAGCAATATCCCTGAACATGCGGCTCTCGGGTCTGAGGCTAAAACCCAGTTCCCCTTCCGAGGTCGATAGCGTCATCTGGGGCTTGCCATTATTATTCGACATGAGCGTACCGGAAATGAAGCGAGGAGCCTTGCCGGGTTGTCCCTTCAGACGGGCATCCATGACCATGTCGCCTTCGTTGATCTAAAGCGTCATTTCATCCCCGACTTTGGGAACGTCACGGTCCTGACGAACGGCTGCTGATTCGCTCCGCGTGAGCATAGCGCCGGTAGACGTTTTAACGGCATAGAGACCGGACTTCACCTCACTCACCAAACCCTCGACCTTTTTATGGCCAGCTTTCATGTGAGCGACTTCTTCGGGGTCCGCTGGATCCGAGTAGGCGACCAGAGGAGACATCAGCATGATGGCCGGTATGATAAAGAGCGAGAAGATTGAAAATATTTTACGAAGCCTGGTGGCACCTCTATGTTCGACTGGGCTTTATGTGCTCATGATATTGGAACGATCATGTCATGAATGTATAAAAGAGCACACTTCCCCCCTGCAATCTGCAAATGAAACGGCGCCAGTCCCAACTTCAAGCGAGGTCGCGTACCGCGTTGCGTTCTTCCCTCACAATCGCCGCAGGCGACGTGGTCACAGACCAGTCACGAAAACTTGCTCGGAAACTGCTTCACCAATGCCGTCGTGAGCGTATCCGCAATGACATAGATGTGTTGTCGCATCATCGGCCACGTTGCCCCTAGAGGCGCATAGTCTTTTGCCTTGTACTGATTGATTTGGAGGACATGGTGCGCTCCATGCGTTGCGATCAGGCTCCGAACGGTGTCTTTGTGCAGGTAAGGATTGAGATGGCTCAGGAAATCGGCGATCTCGTCGGCATTGGACGCTAAGTGGGCAAGCGCAGCATCCTGCTGCTGTTTGTTCTCCGCGACCGTGGCCTCCGAGTATTCTCGTACTGCGGCAATGTTGCCATCCAGCAAGTGATAGAGTTTCTCCGACGCGGCCTCATCGTAAAAGGGCGTTATCGTATGCGCGATCTGTTTCGTATTGGTCAGGACTTCCTTCTCTGCGGCATCCCGCTCCTCCTGATCGTTCGTCGCGATGTTCGACACGACGTGCCGAACCCAAAAGATGTGCCCGACCCAGAGATCGCGAAGGGTCTGCTTCATCTCCTCCACACGAGCTGGATTCGTATCCCCGACGACTCGCGGTTCGAAACCACAGCCTATCAGACCAACAAGCACGAGGACCAACACAGCTATAGACTGATGTATCTTGTTCATAAAGCCCTCCATCGAAGTACGGCTGAGGATTCACCCTCTTATCCCTACATAAGAAAGACGCATTGAGTCTGTCTCAATGTCTTTCCCTGAAACTTAGGGTAACTCATCAAGATGAACGGATCGTGAACGTTGGGTGAAGAATTCTTCATCCTCCTAAATGGTCTTGGGCATGGACAGTCTGGGGCTTGCGATCACAATAAGCCCACAACATTCACAAAAATTCTGCTTCAACCGTTGATATGCTGCTCTTGCACGCGAAATGTCGTACCGGAAGCAGAAGAAAGAATGGGTGCGCCTGCGTCGTCGCATGCAAGTTACGAGATACGTTTTATAAGGAACGCGCTAGGAATGCTTTCTTGACGGGCTGTGATGAATGAAGATGGGTGGTCGACGTGTCATTGGAAGGGTGTGCATCAGGATCTCTGGGTCGATGCATTAAGCGAACTATCTACGAAGCACACGTTTCATATTTTCCCGCTCTCGAAATAAAGGAGGCAACAAATTTCACCGGCAGAGTAAAAACAAGGGGGCGGAGTCCC
>JBDTSF010000345.1:0-1728 GCA_039931295.1 Nitrospirota bacterium
ATGACACGCTGGTTCGTCCTGCTGCTCATGTTCATTGGCCTGTGGAGCTTTTCAGAAGAGGCTCACGCGCAGCCCATGGACGATTCATACGCCACGACAGAACAGTCTTGTAGTTTTGGCATGGCGAAGGGAGAAACTTCGCAGAGCTGTCACATCCCATTCCCCACAGGCTGTCTCGTGGCCCATGTCCCAGGAACCGACAAACCCTGGACGACGATCTCCAAGGGTGGAAATACGTTCTGCCGATTCGACGAGCAGGCCACAGATTGGAAAACCCACATCACCGGCTCTTGTACCCACTGTAAATCCGATTATTGTTCGGTCCAGTTTAGTGTCCGCTTCGACTGTTCCCAACAATCGCACTAGCAGGATGCTGAAAAAGTCCGCCAGCTTCGTTCTCGGCTCATCGAAATCCTCAACGGGGACCCGGCCGCCTCACCACTCGGCGGCGCGCACAGACTTGGTGCTCCTTATTCGTCGCACCGTGCGCCCCAGAGGGTACGCCTCCGGTTTCGATTCGCCTGCGGCCTTGCTGAACGGTCTTTTTGAGCATCCTGTGTGATATTCCGCTCCAGGACCCATACATGACGACCAGTAAAGTTTCGGCATGCCTACATAGTTTTCCACGGACTGGTGACCGTGTCTCTCGCTGAATCGATCAAACGCGAAGCGCTCGCCCTTGGGTTCGACGCTGTCGGCATCAGCCGAGTGACTGATAGCGCGCCGCCTTCAACCTTCGGCCTTCAGCCTGAACCCTCCCTTCCCGATCCCACCACCCCCTTACCCCGTCGCTTGCTCAGCCGTCTCGCGGAATGGCTCCGGCAAGGCTACCACGGCACCATGGGCTGGATGACTCGCGACCCCGCTCGTCGAAGCGATCCTCAATTGGTCTTGCCAGGATGCCGATCGATGGTGTCGGTCGGCATGAACTACAACACGAACAATCGTGCGAACGAGCAACCTGGAATGGGACGCATTGCCCGATACGCCTGGGGAAAGGATTATCACACAGTGATGACCCAGCGACTCGCGCAACTCGAAGCGAAGCTCGCAGCCCTGGCGCCAGATGTTACGACCAAAGCTTACGTCGATACCGGCCCGATCATGGAAAAGGCCTGGGCACAGCAGGCCGGCCTCGGCTGGATCGGGAAACATTCCAATCTCGTCTCCGCAGAAAGTGGTTCTTGGCTCCTGCTCGGAGAGATTCTGACGACCTTGGATCTGGAACCGGATGAACCGGGTACAGATCTGTGCGGAAGTTGCACGCTCTGTATCCAGGCTTGCCCGACCGGTGCCATCGTCGAACCCTATGTCGTCGATGCTCGGCTCTGCATCTCGTACTTGACCATTGAATTGCGCGGCGGCCAAGAAGTGATCTCCGAAGAGCTCGCCACCCAGATGGGTAATCGCATCTTCGGCTGCGACGATTGCCTGGACGTCTGTCCGTTTAATCTTCGATCAGACGCGACGAACGAACCAGCCTTTAATCCCACTCCCTTAACCCTCGCTCCCAACCTCCAGACACTCTCTCAGATCAGCCAAGAGAGTTTTTCTACCACGTTCAAAGAAAGTCCCCTCAAACGAGCCAAACTGAGCGGCCTCCTTCGGAACGTAGGAATTGCACAGGAAAATCAGCAGCGACAGACAGGAGGCCCTGCCTCCTAGGGGCCCCCTGTTTTCTTGGCGGGAAGAGGAGTAGGCTGATTCCAGTACTTAGCAGGAGAAGGA
>JBDTSF010000346.1:0-3808 GCA_039931295.1 Nitrospirota bacterium
GGGCTGAAAGCCTTCTCCGCTCGCCGGTCTACCCGGATGGGGGCCAACAGTCTGTTGATGATCCTTCTGTTTGTCGGCATTCTCGTGATTGTTAATTTTCTGGCTGCCCGCCACTCTATTCGATGGGATCTGTCGGAGAACCAGAACTTCACTCTCGCCCCGCAGACACATCGCCTGTTGCGGAGTCTTCCACGTGACGTGACCGTGACCGTTTTCACCAGAGAAAAGGATCCCGGCTACCAGTCATACAAAGAACGGCTCGATAGTTATCGGCAAGCCAGCTCAAAGATTTCCGTGGAGTTCGTCGACCCGGAACGGCAGCCGAAAATCGCTCAGCAGTATGGCATTACCCGAACCGATACAGCCGTGTTCGAAAGCGCCGGGCAAAGTGTCCGGGTCAACGCGCCTTCGGAAGCGGAACTGACCGGAGCGCTGATCCGTGTGTCTCAAGATGGTAAGAAGCGTGTGCTCTTTCTTGAAGGGCATGGGGAGCCGAGCCTCGACGATCGGGAGCGAACCGGGCTGTCTGCCGCCAGAGAGATTCTGTTCAAACAGGGGTATGACGTCGGCACCCTCAGCTTGCTCAAGGAGCCTGCCGTGCCGGATCGCACGGCCATTCTTGTTGTAGCCGGGCCCCGCCGACCGGTGACGACCGAGGAACTGGAACGGATTCACACTTATGTGGAAAAGGGCGGCCATCTCTTGCTGCTGATCGATCCAGATACGCAGGCCGACATGAATCCCCTGCTCAAGCGGTGGGGGCTGGAAGCCGGACCTGGAGCCTTGGTCGATCTCCAAGACCGATTAGCCCAAGGCGATCTGACGTCCCTGCTGGTCCGCACATTCACCGAGCATGAAATTACGCAGGACCTCTCGGCCGCCGTGCTGTTTCCTCTCGCGCGACATATCACCTTCGATGAACAGGTCGGTCGCGCATGGGACTTTGTGCCGCTCGCCAGAACATCGCCGAACAGTTGGGCAGAAACTGATCTGAAAGGCCGCGTCGTCAACCTCGATGAAAAAGAAGACATCAAGGGCCCTCTGCCGATGGCCGTGGCCATTACGCCTAAGGTTGCACCGGAGGAAGGTACGCCTCGGCCAGCGGTTGTCGTCATAGGCAATTCCACGTTCGCAACCAATGCCTTCGTGAATTTTCCAGGAAACAGCGATTTTTTCCTCCACTCGGCCGGGTGGCTGGCTGAAGAGCGAAATATTCTGGCGATCGTCCCGAGGGACTCCGCGCTTCGACCGTTTACCCCCAACCCTTTACAGGAAAAAGTTCTCCTCTATCTACAAGTCATCCTGCTGCCGGCCGCTATGGTGTTCTCCGGCATCATGGTGTGGCGCAGACGCCGGCGACTCTAGACCGATGCGCTACTGGCCCACATGTGTCATGGCGCTCCTCCTGGCCGGACTCGGCCTGTATCTCTATGTCATCGAGCTTCCTCAGAAAGAATCGCATGAGCGACAAGATACCATCGAGAAGAAAGTCCTGCTGTTCGAGCAGGACAGTCTAACCGGACTGACTATCAAGACCAGTCAACAGGAACTTGTGTTCGCTCGGGCTCCTGAGAAGGGGTGGGTCATAACCGCGCCTCTCAGCACCGAAGCTGATCAGCGGGAGGTGCAAAGTTTGATCCGAGCCTTAGTTACAGGCACTGTGGCGCGCACCGTTGAGGACCGCTCGACCAACCTGGCCCCCTTTGGACTGGATAATCCCGTGAGCACGATTACTGTCGTAGCCGGCGCCGCGCGGGAAACCTTCTCCATTGGGGATAGTGGTCCGTTGACGTCCACCCTATATGTCCTGCGTGAGTCGGATCATAAAGTCCTGCTCACCAATCTGGCCCCTAAGGATTTTGTCAACAAAACGTTGATGACCTTCCGCCGCAAAGACCTCTTGTCCCTCTCACAGAGCGATGTCGAGCGTGTCCGCCTCACGTATCCGACGACCGAAATTGTGCTCTATCAAGGGCAAGAGAAACCGAAAAGCAAATGGAAGATCCGTTACCCGATTGAGGCAGCAGCCGATCAAACAGAGGTGCGAGCTCTTCTATTCAGGCTTGAAGACCTAAAGGCGCTGGGCATCATCGATCCGGGGCCCGAACGCGACGCACTGGCTAAAATGTTCACGGCTCCGAAAGTGAAAGTGACTATTCACACGGCCGGTGGTGATCAGACCGTCAAGTTATACCAACCCGACCCGGCCAGCGGCGAAGCCTTTGCGGAAACGAGTCCCACGGGCCCGCTCTATCGCGTCAATCCCACCACGATCAGAGATTTGACCAAGGAGCTTTTTGTATTCCAAGACAAACGGCTACTTGGCATCGACTTTACCGACATCGCGATGCTGTCCGTCAAAACCTCAGTCGAGCACTATGTGTTGATCAACGAACAGAACGAATGGGTCTTGGAGGATCAGTCGACTGAAAGATTGGACCAGCAGGCCGTCGATTTGTTTGTCAGCCGTGTTGCCAATGTCCCAGCCGAGGAGCGTGTGATCAAACAGGCTGGGCCATTGGCGCCTTACGGCCTTGTTACGCCTGCAGCAGAGTTCATTGCCACGGGAAGAGACGGAAAGATTGCCGGGAAACTTTCGATCGGGAGTCATGCCAATGGATTGGCCTACGCCATGGGGCAACGGATCCCGGGCATTTTCCAGATTCGCGCCGACTTGCTCTCACAGATCCCTGGGAAGAAAGATCTCCTGGCTGCGCAAGCGGAGAAGACATCTGCGAGACACTAGCTAGGGCCGGGTATCGTTTCTCCTTCGATGGACCGAGGCCTTCTGTTGAAGAAGGTGGAGCCGGCTGGTATTCTCTTCCTACAGCATGCTGCAACCCGGCCCTTTGAGACGACGAATTTTCGGCTTGGAGAATGAGTACGGTCTCATTTTTTCTCCGAACGGACGCGTCTATCTACCGATGGAGAAGGTGCTGGGGTATATTTTCGAGGGCCTCATTCCGAACAGCTGGCCTTCCAATGCTTTCCTCGTCAACGGCGCCCGGTTTTATCAAGATACCGGTTGCCATCCTGAGTATTCGACCCCCGAGTGTGACAACATTCTCGAACTCGTCATTCACGACAAAGCCGGCGAGCGGCTGCTGGAGGCCTGTCTACCTGCGGCTGAAGAACGATTGCGCGAAGAAGGGTTGTCCGGGGAGATTTACATTTTCAAGAACAATACGGACTCACTCGGTAACACGTACGGATGCCATGAAAACTTTCTCATGCGCCGCGATGTCGATTTCTGGAAGGTCACGGAGCAACTCATTCCTTTTTTTGTGACGCGGCAGGTCTATAGCGGAGCAGGGAAGGTGCTGAAAGTTTCTGGCAAATCGCAGTACTTCATCTCGCAACGCGCGCAACACATTCACGAGAAGACATCCTCTTCGACCACCTCCTCGCGCAGCATTATCAACACTAGAGACGAACCGCATTCCGACGCGGAACGATACCGCCGGCTCCATATCATCGTCGGGGACTCCAACATGTCGGAGTTCGTGACCTATTTGAAGGTCGGTACGGCGACGTTGGTCCTGTCCATGATTGAGGAAGGCTATTCAGTTCAAGGAATGGAGTTCGAGGACCCTGTGAAAGCCATTCGGGAGGTCTCGCGCGATCCGACTTTGAAACGAAAAATTAAGCTAGACGACGGTCGCCAGCTGACGGCGATCGAAGTTCAGCGAGTCTATCTGGATCGAGCGCAGGCCTACTTAGCGCAGCAAGAGCACGATCCGATCCTTGACGACATCTGGCAACGATGGGCGATGGTGCTGGACAAGCTGGAAGAGGATCCGATGCAGCT
>JBDTSF010000347.1:0-11943 GCA_039931295.1 Nitrospirota bacterium
GGTTGGTTCTGTGCCAATTCTCCCGGATACAGGATTGCATATAGAGAGAGAAGTGAGCAGGAGAGTCTGTGACTGGCTGAAGCTGGTACGCCTGCGTGAGGGTCTGCGTATAGACAAGTGCGGCGGATGTCTTGACGAGGGCGACCCCATACTCACAGTCGTAGCCTTGCTCAAGGCTGAGGCGTGTCATCGACAGCGCGCTCACGTGATTGAGGTTATAGGCGCGCTGTCTAAACGAATCGTCCATGAGGCGTAAGAGTGCGGCGGGGCCTGGCACGAGACTGTTTCCGATACGAAGGCTGTGGGATGGTTCGAATAGTCCACGTTGAAGGCGACGGTCGTGGCAAAGCGCCGTATGAAAACGCGCGCGCCATAGCGGGTCTTGCAGGTCGCGATCGATGGCGGCCGCCACAGAAGGTGGAGGCGGTCCGCTGACGTCATAGCCTTGCACGAGGCGCTTGGACTCGATGAGATCGGGAAAACTCATGCCCATCCGGTCTTGGAACGCCGTTATCCCGGACATGGGGGTCAATTGCAGGGCCATGAAATCGCGAAAATGGATCGTGGCAAAGCGCATCAGGATGCGAGTCAAGGTTTCCGGGTGACAGAGGTGAAAGGGGTAGAACAAGGCGTGGGGTACTCGGGGTCGATTCATCGACAAAGTTTCACGATCATGTTAGGGTTTGCGCGTGCGATATCTCTTCACGTCTTGGCTTGATTACCTGCTTATTTTTGTTCCGGCGACGGTCGCGCTCGAAGTCCTTCGAGGCGACCCAGTACTGATCTTTCTGTCTGCTGGACTTGCCATTATTCCGTTGGCGGGTATCTTGGGCCGTGCAACCGAGCATTTAACGGCCCATGTCGGCGCCGGTATCGGTGCGCTGCTCAATGCATCGCTTGGCAATGCCGCAGAATTAATTATCGCACTGGTCGCGCTGCGCGCAGGCCTGCATGATGTCGTCAAGGCGTCTCTCACCGGATCTATCCTGGGCAACATCTTACTCGTACTTGGAGTGTCCATGTTTGCCGGCGGGATAAAATATGAGCGGCAAAAATTTAATCAGACCGCTGCCGGAATGGGGGCTAGTCTTCTGCTCCTGGCTGCGGCTGGACTCATTATCCCTGCACTGTTTCATTTCACCGCTGCTGACCGTGGTGTCGCGATCGAGCACACGCTTAGTCTTGAAATATCACTCGTACTATTCGTTATTTATATCGCAAGCCTATTGTTTAGCTTGAAGACGCACCGTCACTTGTTTGCTGGAGAAGACCATAACGCGTCGGACCTCGGAGAGCAACCCTGGACCCGCGGCGCATCGATTACCGTGCTCACTGTGGTGACCATTCTCGTGGCCGTGATGAGCGAGATGTTGGTGGGGGCGTTGGAGTCGGCTTCACACCAATTGGGGCTCACACAAGTCTTCGTCGGCGTCATTCTAGTCGCCCTCGTGGGTAATGCAGCCGAACATTCCACGGCGGTAATGGTGGCCATGAAAAACAAGATGGACCTCGCCTATGGCATTGCGGTCGGGTCGAGTCTGCAGATTGCGTTACTTGTGGCCCCATTGCTCGTGTTTGCCAGTTATTTTATCGGAACCCCATTGGATCTGATCTTCACACCGTTCGAAGTGGCCGCGGTGACGATCTCGGTCCTGATCGTGGGCTTTGTGGCGATGGACGGAGAGTCGAACTGGATGGAAGGTGTGATGTTAGTCGGGGTCTATCTTATGCTGGCGATCGCCTTCTTCTTCTTACCCGCCTAGCAGAACGCTGAAAAAAGCCGCCAGCTTCGTTCTCGCATCGTTCAGATCCTCAACGTACCCCAGAGGGTACGTCTCCGGTCTTCACTCGCTGCGGCCTTGCTGGACGGCCTTTTTGAGCATTCTGCGAAATAAACCAGATAGATAAGATAAGCAGACCAACCGGGTCGTCTCCCGAGGTTATCCTCGTCTCAGACTTTATCCATGTCGATGACCTCCGTGGCCTCCCACAGATTCTTCTGCTCCGCATCCGCTAGTGCCTTCACCCGATCCTCCTCCGTCTCTTCTCCGAACTGAGCCACGTGTGTTGGCACAGGCGCTTCTTTTTCTGGCGTAGACAAATTTTCTGCTCGTGGCAGCGGCTGTCTTTTCCGTTTTTTTGCCGGGTCCATATTCACGGGCATGATCGTTCTCCTCTGGCCTGCGGTTAGTTTCGACCTGACTGAACGAAAAAGTCAATGGAGCCAGCAGCGTGCCGAACAATCCTAGGCCTTGTTTCTGGTCTATTATTTGTATTGATTGAAACAGACAAATCAGGGTTCTGCTAGTACAGCTGTCCGGCGATCGTGTCGGCCTGGAGGAAACCTTGTGCCGTGAGTCTGCTGTGCTCACCGTCTTCTTCGATCAACCGTTGTGCGAGTAACTGCGCGGTGATTGCCGTATGCCCATAGTTTCGAGCATGCCGATGAAGATGCTGTGTGGGAATGCCTCGAATCAGGCGTAATCCGAAAATCACGGCATCGCGGAGTTGTTCATGCTCAGAAAGCTTTGTGCGATCTTCAATAGGAAGGCGACCAGCCGTGAGTGCGGTCTCGTAGACCGTGAGGTCGGCGACGTTGCCGAATCTGGTTCCGTCTAGATAGGACTGCGCGCTGGGGCCCCATCCAAGGTATTCGCCATTGGTCCAGTACAGCAGATTGTGCCGGCAGGCATATCCCGGTTTGGCATAGTTCGACACTTCATACCGCTCATAACCGGCATCGCCGAGTATCCGTTGGGCCGATTCGTCCATTTCGATCTGAAGCTCTTCATCCGGTTCCGGGCTTCGTTGGCGCTGGATGTCGGAAGCCAGTCTCGTATTGTATTCGACTGTGAGGGCGTAGCAGGACAGGTGAGTGGGGGCTAGCGCAAGGCAATGGGTCAGTGTCCGTTGCCAGCTCTCCAGGCGCTGGCCAGGCAGTCCATACATCACATCAAGATTGATGTTGGTGAATCCGGCGGCCCTGGCGCGGCCTACAGCTATGATGGTTTCATCGACGGAGCCGGGCCGTCCGATTCTGACGAGCTCGCTATCTTCCATCGATTCTGCGCCAAAACTCATGCGGGTGACGCCGGCCCGATACAGCTGTGTAAGATTTTCTTCGGAGACGGTGGAAGGGTGTGCTTCGACGGTGATTTCGCAGTCTGAGGTGAGGGAGAGATGTGTGCGAATCTCCGACAGGATAGTGGTGAGCTGAGTTGCGGCAAGAGCTGTCGGTGTGCCACCTCCGAAATAGACGGACTGGACGGGCCGGTGTGCGGCGGCGTGTTGCTTTGCCGAGAGTGTGATCTCATGCGTGAGGGAACGCACAAAGGCTTCCGCGCGGTTTTCGCGATGGATCTCGAGATAGAAGGCGCAAAAGTCGCATCGCTGCCGGCAGAAGGGGATGTGGAGGTAGAGACCGAGGGGAGTGGATGTCATGACGATAGACTGAATCCTTGTGGTTTAGAGAAGTCCCGTGCCAGGACGATTTCAACTTCATCCTCGGGAGATTTCCCGCGATTGCGTATGTGCGCCTGCCAGGCTCGGTGCTGACGCAACGATTCGAAAATCACTTTCAATAGATCCGGTTTGATGTGCGTTTCCCACTCGCGCACCCAGGCCTGGTTATCTCCCTCGCCTTCATAGTCGTCGGGAAACGAGGCTTCCAAACTGAATCGAAGGGTAAATGTTTTCTCTTCTTGGTACATACGACTCCTCTGGAGCCAGTCCGGCCTCGTGCCGGAGGAATGCCGGGCAAGCTCCTACCTGATTGCGAAGTGGCCGGTCCGATCTTATAATGTCTCCTAGAACAAGGAGTACACATTATGCCTATCTTCGAATATGTCTGTGGGGAATGCAATCATCGATTCGAGCTGTTGGTGTATGGCTCCACGCATGCTGCCTGTCCAAAGTGCAAGACCACAAAACTAGAGAAACAAATCTCTTCGTTCGGGGTCGGTGGCACGGATGGCTGGGTGCTGCCGGGTAATGGTGGAGGCGCCTGTGGAAGTTGCGGTGACCCGCGCGGCCCCGGTTCCTGCTCTACAAATTGATCATGGAGTCAGGTGATCAGGCACTGCAGCGCGCGATCGCGACGATCTCCCAGTCCGACCCGCTCATCAAATTGCTTGAACAGGTCACTCGTGGAGGGATGAAACCCACCGATGTCGGGCTACGCGCTGTAACCGACTCGTGGCTGGGAACGTACAAGAAAATTATTGAATCCGGTGGATTCAGCAGACAGGCCTTGCGCCGCATCGATCCATATCCTCGTCTGGCACTGTTACTCGAATGTGGTGTGTTGACCGAGGCGCAGCAGGCGGTCGCTGACCTCCGCGAGAGTTTTGAGCGGGCTGTTGCCGCCGCAACGGAGTGATTTCATTCCATGAGGGCTCTCTGTGTCTTTGTCATTCTGTTCTTGACCTTCGGATCGGGTGGAGAAGGGTGGGCTGAAGACGCGCTCGGGACGCGTCCGCTTCTGACGATTGCACGCAAGGATCTTCCTACTATCCTCTCTCCAGATTGCCATATCCTGATTAATCCTCGCGCGATTGAACAATTTCTCGATACATTGGATGGTCGCCCGCCGAATTGGGATGTGGTCTACGGTCGTGGCCATCATGATTCTGGTCTCGATGAGCGGTTGTTCACCCTGAATCGAGAACGAGATGCGACGCGCGTAGGGAAGGAGGCGCTTCAATGGATGGTGGTCTTTCTCTGGTCGGGAGAACTCTCGCATTACAATCCGACGACTGGCGGGTTTGGCCTGGCCATTGGGCCGGTTTTTACGACGACCAGATGGGGTGTGATCCGATTCAAACCCGAAGAAGTTCCAAGCAATCTCGTCGTGATTCCTGATCCCAGCACCCGTGAGGTTCTTCGCCGACAGCTCGAGGCCGGACGAAAAGTCGACATTGAAATAGTAATGGTGGGGCGGCTTGCCCCCGATGAGTCTCTTGTCTATGACTTTTCCCACGATGAAGAAGGCGTGGGCATTATCATGCCGGTGGTGAGGATCGAACGGGTTGAATATCTATTAGCACGGTGAGATCCCCCAGGATGCTCAAAAAGGCCGTTCAGCAAGGCCGCAGCGAGTGAAGGCCCGACGCGTACCCTTTGGGGTACGTTGAGGGTCTGAACGATGCGAGAACGAAGCTGGCGGACTTTTTCAGCATCCTGCTAGAAAGCGTCCTTTGCGCAGCGAAATCCCGTGCCACTGGGCCGGCTGTCCATGGTGCCCCAGTCTCTGTCGCTTGTGCGAAGACTGATCGCCGGCTTGAGCCAGGATCCACCGCGCATCGCTTTGATTGCTCCACGAGGAGGACCCTGAGGATCTGAGAGAGGCGCGTCTTTGTAATAGTTCGGGTCATACCAATCCTGTACCCACTCCGCGACGTTGCCTGCCATGTCGTGCAGGCCGTACGGGCTCGCGTTTTCTGGAAAGCTGGCGACCGACATGGTCAGTACTTCTCCCTTGAGACCCTTCTCTTTTGAAATGTTCGCACCCTCACCTTTGATCCAAAAGGCGTCCCAGTCCGCTCCGCTCTGAAAGTTGACGGTTCGTCCGGCCCAATAACTGGCGCTGTTGGCGTTCTTGAAGTCCCACTCGTTTCCCCAGGGGTAGCGGCGGCCATCGGTACCACGCGCGGCCTTTTCCCATTCCGCTTCGGTTGGTAACCGTTTGCCAAGCCAGACGCAGAACGCCACGGAATCCTCCCAACTGACATTGACCACGGGATGGCTGCCGATGCCGGAGATTGGTGCATTGTTCTCCCACAATGTGGACGCTGGGGTCGAGTGCGCTGGTGCGCGATGTCCGGTCGCCTGCACAAACCGTGCATAAGCGTCGTTTGTGACCTCGTAGCGATCAATCCAGAATGGTGCAAGGTACACGAGACGTTGTGGCTGTTCGTCTGGAAGTCCATCGCTTCCTGGCGGAGTACCCATCAGGAATTCTCCTGCTGGAACCAGTGTCATGTTGACGGGTAGAGGCGCGCTGAACGCAGATGCCAGATTACTGGCGATTGGAACGAGAGATAAGGACAGGTAGATTAGTGTGGCAGTACAGAGTCGACTCACCGTGACGTCTTTTTTAATCCGCAGACTTTGGCGACGGCATCGCGATACGCCAGCCAGAGTGTCAGACATTTTTTGAGGCAGCGCAGTACGGTCTGTTGTTGAGCCTGTGTTGTGGCATAGTTCACCACCATGGCATAGGCATCGTGGCGGTGGCCGGCTTCAACCATTTGGTGGGCACGAATGAGATCCATGGAATCGAGGGGCATGCCGTGGTATTTCACCAATGGGTGCTGTTGGATGATCGTTTCAATCTCCTCGGCGGTCTTGGGCTTGGAAGGGGCGACGATTTCGGCGCGATCCTTCACGCTGCCTTCTACAAAGACAGTGAGGGCCGCTGCTCCGATGACCCAGTCCCGGTTATTCGAGACACGGTCGAGCCACGCGCGGTAGCGTCGGCTGGCCGGCAAGAGCCGTACTGCGTCAAAATCTCGCGCCGACAACCCGAGGCCTGCCATCATTGTGAGGAATAATTCCGGATGCGATTTTCCCAGCGAGAGCCCACCGGTGTCTTCTTCGTAAATGTTCTCGGCGAGCATTCGACGGATCGAGGTTGGCGGATTGTTCCCGTGAATGCGTGCGAGGAAGACAGGAAAATCACGCACGTAGACACCATATTCTTGTTGGAAGTGGTGCGTGAGTTGATCGACAGTGACCGTTCCGTTGGCGAAGGCCGGCCACGCCCAATGATGTTTACGGTCCATGATACGCAAGAGTTCTTCTTGGAATCGACTTTTCGTCATGGGACGTGTCATATCTGTTGCCTTCCTAGTGAACGGATCATTACAATTCAAAGGCGTGGAGGTCTATGCATGAATCAGATGACGATTCAGAATCCTGAAGACATTCTGTCTATGCTGGCAGAAGTGTCTCTGCGAGGATCGGGTTTTGTGACGGACTGTCTCCTCGACTATGTGCTAGATGAAGGCTTCACGGAACCGATCTTTCTCAATGTCAGCGGGGAAGACCCTGACGCCTATTTTAAAGGCCAATCTCCTGCCTGGGCGGTGTATCAGATCCGAGAATGGAAACGTGTGTTGACCGTTTCAGGCGGTCCCGGCAAAGAGCGCCGCGTGCAAATTACAGAAACTCCATAATTCTTTGTGAGTGTAAGAGGGATGCGAAGAAAAAGCAACGAATCGGCGGAGAAACAACGGCTTGTGGTCAAATTGGTTAGAGAATGCATCCCATGCCGATGATCCGGCTCACAGAGCCGCAAGACATGGGCGAGCTGGCGATGATCACGAGTCTGTTGGAGGGCAGTGGCATCGAGTTTATCGTCCAAAATGAACATATGAGCAGTTTGTATCCGGGACTCCCCCTACTCAACTCGTGTGTCATGGTTGACGAGTGCGATCAGCTCCGCGCGGAAGTCCTCCTCAGCCGACTGCGTTTGGCAGTTCGGGACGTCTCGTCGCAGCCGTAAGGGAACACTAGCGTTGCGGCTTCGGGCTGTGCGGATTGGACGGGGACTGAGTGGGGAGCCGTTCGCCTGAACCTTGGAACCAACCGCCGATAAGGTTGCCCTCTTCAAAGTACAGATAGCGATGTTTCACCACCGCAGTACTTTCCCAATCTTCAAAAATCCATTCTTCGTGACGGACGCCTTCCTTGGTAAAAGTCGTGTTGATCGTTTGAGGGCCTCCCCAGGCTTCTAATACCTGCTCTTTCGACATCCCCACCATGACGCGATGCTCCGCGATATGATTTTGAAAGCCAGGGTCCTTGAGTTGCGCGATGAGCGGCCAGATCACCATGATGAGCACGAACAGCCCAAGCCCGGCGTAGATGATCAGCCGAACCGGACGTTGGCGGATGAACGGGATTGGTTTTTCTAGTTCGGCTGGAGCGGTGTTCATGGATTCATGGGTCGCCGCGATGGTATGAGGCATGATGTGGCATATCGTAGCAACGTGAATTGGAGAGAGTCAAGTTGAGCTGCCTGTTTCTCTTTATTAATCAGAGCGATATAGGAGATGCGCTATACTGAATGAGTGCAAGCATTGTGGTGTTCAGGAGAAGCCGTGATGATTCCTAGATCGAAAGATGGAAATTGCCAGAGGCGATGGATACGTATGGTACGGCTCTTGACCATCGGGGGGTGTCTCGTCATGCCACTGGCTTCAATTGAAGCGTCGGCGACCACCATATATTCCTATATCGATGAGCAAGGCACGCCCGTGATGACAGATAATTTTAATACGGTTCCTGAACGGCACCGTGCAAGGGTCAAAACCACTGAACAGGTAGCGACTGCTTCCCAGAAAACTTCAACTGTCGGCACCCTTCATGAACGTGTGTCGAATTTTGGAAGCCAGCTTCGAGATATGGTTTCCAGAGCAGCTCCCAACATCTCTGGGCTCTCTCCTTCACAGTCGGGGATTCTGACCTATGCTGGTGTGGCCGCGGTGGTGCTGCTCGTTGCCATGAACGTGATGAAAGGCCAATTTATCCGTCTTCTGGCTTTGGGGTGTTTGATCATGCTCGGGCTTGCCACGCCAGTCTTGATGTACGTGTCGGATGATGGCCCGATGGATGTCATGAAGAACAAAGCTTCTCAGGTCGAGAAAAAACACCAAGACCGTGTCCAGCAGATTCCGTAACCCGTCTCAGCGATCCCCCAAACCCATCATCGATGTCGCTAGTCCGCATATTTGGGGACAGGGATTTTCTTGGCCGTGGAAGGCTGAGGGGCGAGTCGGTGCTGGGAAAATTCTGGCGAGTAGGGATTCATGATGGGGTCATGGGTGTGCCTCTGACGTTGTTTCACCAGCTCGACACTTTGTGTGCTGATTTCCACTCGATCGACCAGTGTGTTGGTCGTGAGAGGTTCTGGCAGACCTTGCAAGGAAAATAGCTGATAAGCTAACCTCCACTCCAGTTTGTCCTTGGACGCCTCTTTCACAATGAAACGGGCGTCGGGTGACGCAGCGCCTTCAAACAACAGTACCCAAATATTCGATCGGAATGAAGGAGACGCGGGATCCTCCGAGGGGTGGAATTCCGGGACGAGTGCAGGGATCTGAGCGAGAGGGACGGCGGGGGAGAATTCGATGTCGACGAGACGAACGAATAGCGTTCGATTCTCGCGTTCATCGTTGAGGTCGACGGTATAGCTGAACGAATACCGAACGTCGATGTTGTTGCGCGTAAAGGTATAGACGTCCTCGCCATTTTCCGGCGACACCAGTTTCTGGAAATACTTCTCCCAATCTGTGATGGCGTAATAGGTGAAGACGCGTAGCGCGGACTTTCGATCGCGCACGGCCTGCGGCATACCCAGTTTTTGATGGAGCTCCGCTTGGGTCAGTCCGAGGTAGCCATCCTCAAAATAGGGTGCAGCGTGGACGGCCGACGACTCGAGCCAGAGGCCGGTGGTCAAGAAGAGAAGCAGTAAGGATGGGAAGACCGTCTGGATAGAACGACGCAGAAGCACAATTTCTCTCCGGCGGATGGCGGCATCGTATCGGCAGGGCCTCCCCCTGTCAAGGAGAGGCAGGGCTGCTTGCTGGCGTAAGAACGGGTCGGGTATGATGGCCCGACTTTCTTCATCGTCACAGTGGATTCGATCTCGGAGACAAAGCGTATGGGCACACGGTTGGAAACCCTATTGCAACAACGTATTCTGGTCCTCGACGGAGCGATGGGGACTATGATCCAGCAACGGAAGCTGGACGAGGCTGCGTTCCGTGGCGAGCGGTTCAAAGATTGGAAGAAGGACCAGAAAGGGCATAACGATCTCCTGAACCTCACACAACCTGCCATTATCGAAGAGATCCATCGTCAGTACTTCGAGGCTGGCGCGGACATCGTGGAAACGAATACGTTTAACGCGCAAGCCATTTCACTGGCTGACTACGGGATGGAGTCGTTGGCTTACGAGATTGCGAGAGCCGGAGCGGAATGCGCCAGGCGCGCTGCGGAGCAGGTCAAGCTGGCAGCGCCGGGCCGGTCCTGTTTTGTGGCCGGAGCGATCGGGCCCACGACGAAAACATCGTCGATTTCAACCGATGTCAATAATTCAGGCGCGCGCGGCACGACCTATGACGAACTCGTCACAGCCTACTATGAGCAGGTTCGAGGCTTGGTTGACGGCGGAGTCGATCTGTTGTTGGTCGAGACCATCTTCGATACGCTCAATGCCAAAGCGGCGTTCTTTGCCATCGATACATTTTTCAACGATCGTCAAATGAAACTTCCCCTCATGGCTTCGGTGACATTTATTCAAGCCGGCAGCAATCGCGGGGTCACAGGCCAAACGATCGAAGCGTTCTGGAATTCCATCTCACATGTCTCCTTGCTCAGCGTCGGCATCAACTGTGCGTTGGGTCCCAAAGAGATGCGTCCGTTGATTGAAGAGCTCTCAGGTCTGGCTCCGATCTATGTGAGTAGCCACCCGAATGCCGGCCTACCCAATCCGTTGCTGCCGACAGGGTTTCCAGAGACGCCGGATAGTTTGGCACCCCAATTGAGAGAATGGGCGCAGAATGGCTGGCTGAATATCGTCGGCGGCTGTTGCGGGACGACACCTGGTCATATCAAGATGATCGCCGAGGCCATACGAGGTCTACCCCCTCGTGTCCCGTCCTCGGTCGAGCCCCATACCAGGCTTAGTGGATTGGAGGCGGTGACGATTCTCCCGGAATCGAATTTCGTAAACATTGGTGAACGGACTAACGTCACTGGGTCGCCCGCTTTCTCCAAATTGATTCTGGCAGGAGACTATGACGCTGCGCTCTCGGTGGCGCGGCAGCAAGTAGAGGGAGGCGCCCAGATCATCGACATCAATATGGATGAAGGGATGCTCGACTCCCAGGCTGCCATGGAGAAGTTCCTGCGATTGGTGGCGTCTGAACCGGATATCTGTCGTGTTCCCATCATGGTGGATAGTTCGAAGTGGGACATCCTTGAGACGGGACTGAAGAACATCCAGGGCAAGCCCGTCGTCAATAGCATCAGCCTCAAGGAGGGCGAAGCCAAGTTTCTCCAGCAGGCCACATTGGTTCATCGCTATGGAGCTGCCGTGGTCGTGATGGCGTTCGACGAGCGTGGCCAGGCCGACACCTATGAGCGCAAGATCGAGGTCTGTGAACGGGCCCATCGCCTTCTTACGGAACGCATAGGCTTTCCAGCCCAAGATATCATATTCGATCCCAACATCCTCACCGTGGCAACCGGCATTGAAGAACACAACAATTATGCGGTGAATTTCCTCGAAGCCACCCGCTGGATCAAACAGCATCTTCCCCTGGCGAAAGTCAGCGGCGGCGTCAGCAACATTTCCTTCTCGTTTCGCGGCAACAATCGTGTGCGGGAGGCAATGCACGCGGCATTCCTGTATCACGCCATCAAGGCCGGTCTGGACATGGGTATTGTGAACGCTGGACAGCTGGCGGTGTATGAGGAGATTCCGAAGGACCTTCTATCGTTGGTTGAAGACGTATTGCTGAACCGACGGCCGGATGCGACAGAGCGATTGGTCACGTTTGCCGAGACGGTCAAGCAACAAGGCAAAGCGGTCGTGAAAGACGATGAGTGGCGCGCCGGAACGGTCGAGGAGCGTCTCTCTCATGCGTTGGTGAAAGGCGTGACTGACTATATCGAGCAGGATATCGAAGAAGCTCGGCAGAAGTATGATAAGCCACTGCATGTGATCGAGGGGCCACTGATGGCTGGCATGAACATCGTCGGAGACCTATTCGGGTCCGGTAAGATGTTTTTGCCCCAAGTGGTAAAAAGCGCCAGAGTTATGAAAAAAGCCGTCGCCTACTTGATGCCCTTCATGGACGCAGAAAAACTCAAGTCAGGGGCCTCAAGTTCGAATGGAAAGATTCTACTCGCCACGGTCAAGGGCGATGTGCATGA
>JBDTSF010000348.1:0-2155 GCA_039931295.1 Nitrospirota bacterium
GAGGGCTACGGTGACACAGTCGGATTCAAAGGTTCGAAGACGGGGGCCTATGCCAAAGGAGAGTTCTATGAAAAACAGCCGGATCGATCGTATAAATTAATAGCCGATGTGGCGTTGCAGAGCCCAGTGGGCTCCCGTGCCGACTGATTCAATGGTCATGTGCACAGGGACATTCTGACGCAATGTAAACAGAGGATTCGGAAGGATGGTCTGCTCGTCTACTAATCGGAGAGGATCTTTTGAGGTTAAGGTCGCCATAATCAGCAGCCCTCCCAATTCCGCAAACGATTCGCCCAGGCACCGGCGCATGTCGCAGCTGATCTGCTCTGCGAAGCGGAGCATGACGAAAATGCGCAGGTCTATCTTGTGACCACATCGGTTCAGTTGGAGAAGGATGCCGCACGACTCATCGAAAACCAGTTGAAGGAGCTCCAGCGGGAAAAGATCGCGGCGAAGTCTATTGCGCGCCATTCGGTGGCCTTCAGCGCCGAATGATGTCTCGACAAGGCTACATGTTCTCTTCTGGGTGCTGTTGGTTATGATTTGTTGGTGAACTGTTTGCCGGCACATTCGAAATCTATCTGGCGTTCTTCGGTCTCTGATTCCATCTTCTCGTTGCCCCTCCCTCTACCCCGCTTATGGTGGGGTACGTATCAAAGTGCTATGTGGAATCTTGACGTGATGACAACGTGCGCACTACACTGCCGCCATCCTGGTATTTAAGGAGGGGATTCTATGGCTGGACAGCGCGTGAGCAATAGTGGGAAGAAGTCATCGGCGTTACGAGATGCCGCTGCGTTGACAACTCAGTTGGCAGCTGGTTTGGAAAAGATTGGGCTTGCGATGAAGAGTCGGACGTGGCGACGAGAAGGTCGAGCAGGTCTTGGCCCGCTACAGCGGCAGGTTCTCACGCTTCTCCGGTCCAAGCCAGGGCAACGCGCGACGGTCTCTGCGGTGGCAAACGAGTTAGTCGTTAGGCTTCCGACCGCGTCAGAAGTCATAGCCACGCTCGAGCGGAAGCAGTTGGTTCGACGGCGTCGAGATTTGAGCGATGGCCGAATTGTGGTCGCCCAACTGACGGCCAAAGGGAATCGATCCTGTACACCTTCCTCACGAATGCCCGATCGACTGGTCACTGCGACGGAAGCACTCTCGGCATCTGAGCAGGTTGCCCTTCTCAAGTCCTTGGTTAAGGTCATTCGTAGTCTCCAAGAGCAGGGTGAAATTTCTGTTGCGAGAATGTGTGTGTCCTGTCGCAACTTTCAGCCCAATAAACACGACAATGCCGATCGTCCGCATCACTGTGAGTCTCTGAACGTTCCGCTGGGTGATCGTTCGCTGCGTCTTGATTGCCATGTATACGAGCCAGCTTCGGACGTACAAGTTAATGAGGCATGGGGAAGCTACACGGGTTCTCGTACAGCCTAGCTGCCGTCCACCATGCCTTGTATGTCAAGGCAATGCAGGTGGGCTCTATGTGATGCGGTAAGCGTGGAAAACGATCGCTATGAAGAACTCATCTGGCCAAGTACGACGCAAATAGAAATGATCGTCTCCCCATAGTAGAGTAGTCAGTGTTTGACAGACTCCTGGGGCTCTTGCTCTGGCTATGGCAACGGATTAGAATAAGGAGGTCGCAGGGAGATAGAGAGATCATGAGTGAAAGAAGGACGGCCCATCTCTTCAAGAAAGAGTCAATCCGTGGGTCAGAAGATGAATGGCTCGGGCCAGAATCCCACATGCCGAATCTTGGCCGAGAGCTTCGACGTCGGGAGCCGCGAGGAGTGGGTGTTTCTTCAGGTTGGATAGTCGGTGCGATATTTGCCGCAGGTGTGGCCGCTGGATGTCTTGTTATGGGCCTCTTCGACCGACGGTCTCAGATCTCTGAGTAGGACGCTGAAAAATCCTACCAGCTTCGTCCTTGCCTCGAAAATATCCTGAACATCTCTCATTCTGAGAAGAAACTGTTGTGGCAGCGCGGGGTGGGCGAAGGAGTGCCGAAACGTACGTGCGTTCATCGCCTGCGCTCTGTTGAGTAACCTGCTGAAATACGTTCTCTTCCCCCCAAGCGCGTCGGCAAATTCTTTCTCCCCGGAGTTTTTGAGGTGCCTTCGTCTTCAGCGAGGTTTATTTTCATACAAAAGGTGATCGGCCT
>JBDTSF010000349.1:0-9507 GCA_039931295.1 Nitrospirota bacterium
TGGGTTCCGAGCCCGCGAGTTCCGACGGGATTACAATTGAATAGAACATAGTCGCGATCTCTCCGCATGATATAAAATCCGCCATCGTGAAACACCGAGCTCTTTGATGTTAGAGATCCTGGCAATGGTGGCTGCTGCCAGCGAGGTATTTGGCTGCCGCCAAACCAGAGCCCCTCGATCCAAAACGGCCCCGTTGAGGCCCACCAGTCTGCCCGCTCGAACAAGATTGCTCCCACCGCAATGAGGTGCCGGTGATCGCGAATATCAGATGTCCCGTATCCGCTCAATATGTGGAGCCGCCCATTGTCTCCATCGCCAATCTGCGGCGCAAATCCGTTCGGCTTGGTATAGGCGACGACAAATTCGCACGTACGTTCCAGCCGAGACCAGAACGGCTGGGGAAGCACCTGATCGTGTTGTCGGCAAAGTGCCGCCGCGGACAGAAACATTTCTGTCACCAACCTGTGATAGGACAAGCTGGACTCATAATGGACCCCGTCAAGAAGCACCTGTGCATCCATCTCCTTAGCCAGTTCCTGCAAAGCAAATCGACGCCATTGCTCCGTCTCGTGGGAATCGGGAAGGCAGAGGCCTAAGTATAAGAGCCCGACGAGATCGGCGAGATAATGGTTCGTCGTGATCCCATCATCACGAATTTCTAGATTGTCAAACACGTGACGACCATGAGAGAGGAGGCTCGCCAATAAGGTCGTAAGGAACTCGTTGGTGACGGCTGAAGAATTTGCCGCAAGGCCGACCCCCCAAAGCCAATTGACGGCACGAATGGCCACGTCCATCGGACAGGACCAATTGACACCATAGCCGACAGGATTCTCCTGTACCCAATGTTGAATTTGGGCGACAAGTTCCTCCGTATACCTGGCATCCCCACTGATCCAGGATGCTTGTGCAAGCAACGGGAGATGCTGTCCCCGAGAGAGTTCCCACGGCACCTTGATATCCACCCCGGCAACGTGGCCGAATGGAACATCCAAATAAGGCACTGTGGGGTCCCAACGATACCCACTTTTGAAATCAGCATGCCAATCGATAGGCCCGCCAAGAGCGACAGGACCAGACCCTAGGAGATCGAATACATGGAGACATACCCGATCAGCCGAATCAATGATCTGAGCCTTGGCGTCCGGGGCTGAGCGTTCCAAACACTCCACAATTGCTGCTGCATCATCGGGTCCGACCGGCAGAGAGAACTGAAGCTTCTGTCGAAACCGTGCTGTGAGATGATCGATATCTTCTCCCGGCCTGGCAAACACGTGGACGATCTCATTAGTCCCTGGCCCGTCCTGAGCCGCACGGCAAACACGCCAGCGTTTCCAAGAGCGCATGAGAGGCCTAATGGTTTTCCAAGCGATCATATTGACTGTGCCGATCGCGCCAATTTGTGCGGATCTTGTCCACACCTGCTCCCACCAGGACGGCCCAGCATCATCTTCCCCAGACACCTGCTCCCTCCCGACATCTCTCCCACCACCCGCTGATGAGGTATTTTCTGACAAGCCACCAACCACACCTACGCCACGTATTCATTCCACCAGAGGGCGAAATTCAGCAGATACCACCCCCGAGGATCATCGCGTTCTCTGACAAATTCCATCGCAGCCTTCCGGTCAAAAAAATCCGTCTTTCTCAAGAAGGGGTCCATGACTTCAACAGCCATCCCTGCCAAGCGATCCCTCCACCATTCCTGCATGGGAACACCAAACCCCTGCTTGGGCCGATTGATGACCTCATCAGGGATAAGTCCCCTCACCGCATTCTTGAGCACAGCTTTTAATACGTTCCCTCGCGTTTTCATGCTCTCGGGAATGCTCATGGCTAATTCCACAAACTTGTGATCCAGAAAGGGCACCCGCCCTTCAAGACTCGCGCCCATCGCCATCTTATCCACTCGCATCAACAGCAGTTCAGGGAGTCGAAGATTGAGATCCACGTACGTCATCCACTGAAGCGGCGAAGGCTCCCAGGCACGAGCGAGAAACCGTTCTCGAATTGGACGCAAGGCCTCCCATGATGTCAGTCCATTCATCTGCTTTTTCAATCTTGGAGAGAGGAGTCGCTGCTTCTCAAGCTCCGTAAACGCCTCAGCCCCCCCCCAAAACACCGGCAGACCTTCGGTTCCACGGCGAAGACGTTCATAGTTCATACTGGATCCCAGGCCCACGCCACGCATTCCGGCCAAGCCCAATTGTTTGATGAGCTGTGGGATAGGCCACTGATTCCACCTTTCCAATCGAAGGGACGTCCGCCAGGATGGATAGCCCCAGAACAGCTCATCGGCCCCTTCCCCGACCTGGCAGACGGTGACGCCTGCGTCACGGGCAAGCTTTGAGACATAGTACACAGGAACGCAAACGGGGTCGGCGATCGGTTCATCTTGGAATCGAATCATCGAGGGTAAGAAGTCGATCAGATCGTTCAACTTGAGCTGACGATCGGTATGACGAGCCCCAATCCGCGCTGCCATCCAGCGGGCTTGGTCAGTCTCATTCCCATAGGTCTCATACTCGCGATCATAACCAACAGTGAACGTGCGAATGGGTTCAGTCTCCTGCTCCGAAAACAAGGTTGCATTCGTGCTGGAGTCGATACCCCCGGATAGAAAGACACCGACGGGAACATCCCCGACCTTGTGAAGCCGGACGGCGGTACGCAGTTCCTCCAGAACCCGTGCCGCTACATCCTGGTCAGACCAACCGTCTAAGGGCAACGTATGGTCCAAGACATCCCAATACCGATTTTGAGCAAGCTCCCCCCGTTCATCAATTGCCAGGTAGGTTCCGCCAGGCAGCTTCTGAATCCCCTCGAAGAGCGTGTTGGGTGAGGGTGCGGTGAGGAAAGATAGATAATGAAACAGCGACTCCTCATGAACGCGACGTTGTTGATCCGGATCCTTCAAGAGCGCTTTGATCTCTGAAGCAAATGTAATACGCCCATGATGCAGACTGTAATACAGTGGCTTGATCCCTATTCGATCCCTAACCAACCAGAGTTTCCGAACTCGCGAATCCCACAATGCGAACGCAAACATTCCGCGGAACTTATGAAGGCAATCAATCCCCCATTCTGCGAATGCTTGAAGAATCACCTCGGTGTCGGAATGGTCTGTTTTCCATCGGGTCCGACCCAGCTGAATCAATTCGTCCCGAATCTCTTTATGGTTGTAGATCTCCCCATTGAACGTAATCCATAAGGTCCCATCGACCATACTCATGGGTTGTGCGGCTGCCTCGGATAAGTCGACAATGGACAGGCGACGGTGTCCGAGTCCTACGCGACCGTCATCGGCAATCCATAATCCCGCTCCATCGGGGCCTCGATGAACCATCGTATCTCGCATACGGAGAAGATAGGCAGGCGTGACGGACCAGGAAGAGTGACGAAACGAAAGAGCACCCACAATGCCACACATCTAACTCACCCGTTGGAGAGCGTCCTCGACACGCAAGGCAATCTCTGTAGCTTGCACTTGCTGCCAAAGAGGAATGGGCCATTCCCCCCCCCTCAGGATCGATTGGGCGAACGCCTGTAACTCTTCCTTATGACCCTTGTTGCTGAGACGTGACTCACAATCATAGCCTTTCGCACCGGTCAGAGTGAGCTTCTTGAAGTCATCCAGAATTCCCACTTTTCCATCTGCAAAGATTTCCACCCGCTCCTTCGGGCAGTCGGACGACCCTAACGCCGTATAGGTGATCGACGCCACTGAGCCATCGCTAAACGTGATCGTGGCAATAAAGTTATCGGCACGACTGAAATATCCCGTGCTCCGGCCGATGAACTCGGCTGAGACACGGGCTATTTTGTCGCCAGTTAGATACGTGATGAAGTCATACATATGGCAAGCTTCGCCCAAGTTTCGCCCTCCGCCCTCTGAAGTAAGCGTCCAATGCTCTGCCTGCAACCGCCCGGCATTGACGCGATAATTCACCATCATAGGGCTCGTGGAATTCCTCAGTGCATCACGCAACTTCTCCGCATACGGCGAGAACCGCCTGTTAAAACCAGTCATGAGGACTGGAACGTCCGAACCTTCTCGCGACGTGTAAAACTCAACGATTTCCTTTAGCTCCGATGAGGTCAGCGCGAGAGGCTTCTCAACGAAGACATGTTTTCCCGCCTTCAGTGCCGCCATGATCATGGCGGCATGCGTCGCATGGCGGGTCACTATGAGTACCGCATCGATGTTGGGATCTCCTAATACTTGGGAGTAATCGGTGGTGGCGTATCCGGCATCGTATTGACGTGCGATCGCCATCGCCTTATGCCCCGTCCGGTCGACGATCGCTCCCAAGTCGAACAGATCGCTCAGCGTCTTGAGATTGGGTAAGTGGACCGCTTGAGAAAAACTTCCGGCGCCTACCAATGCGACTTTCACCCGTCCGCCTGCACCCAGGGTCGGCCTGGATGAGACGACTACAACATGTTCCTCCGACACAGGCGGGCGGTCGGGATAGGACAACAGAACAATGGGAGCCTTCCTGTGTTTATCTGCAAGTGCCGCATAGGCCTCCCCCACTTGTTCGATGGAATACGTCCCACCTATGAGCGGAGCGATGTTGAGTCGCTTTTCCGCCACAAGCCGAAGATATTCACCCATGTTGCGATTTTCTGTCCATCGGATGTAGGCGACAGGATAATCGAGACCCCGTTCTTCATAGGTCCGATCATATCGGCCTGGGCCGTAGGACGTTGACACCAGGAAATCCAACTCTTTCTCGTATATATCCTGCCTATTCAGGTGCAGTCCCACATCACCGACTAAGATGACACGTCCCTTTTTCCGGCATATGCGGAACGCATCGGCAATTGCATCATGAGACGGCGTCGACGCGGTCACAATGACACCATCGGCTCCAACCCCCTCGGTTAACCGAGCCACCTGTTCAGACAAGCAACCGTCACCAGGAACCAAAGGGACAACTCCACTGATCTGTTGGGCAAGGAGTAGCCACCTCGAATCAACGTCAAGCCCAAGCACGCGGCAGCCAGCAGCACGAAGAAGTTGGGCCGTCAAGTTCCCGAGTACACCGAGCCCCACAACGGCAAACGATTCCCCCAGGCTTGCGTTCGCTCTCCGCACTCCCTGGAGAGCAATCGCCCCGAGCGCGACTGTACTCGCACACATGGCATCGACAGCATCGGGAATAACCACTGCCAGATTACGGGGAACACGGATGACTTCCGCATGATAAGCACATTGTGCGCCGGCACAGGCAACTCGGTCACCGATTGCGATATCATCGATACCGGCCCCAACCCCGCACACAATTCCAGCAGCCGAGTATCCAGTAGGCCTCCCGGAATCGAGCTTCCCTCGAACTTGGCGGTAGGTGTTGGCGACCCCATGCGTCGCAGCCATTTTCCAGACTTTCTCCAGTTTCTCAGGCTGTGTGATCACTTGTTTCCACAGCGGCATGCCACTCGCAGCGAGCCCGCTCATTTCGGTCCCGCTCGAAATGCAGGAGTACGATACACGGACGAGAATTGTACCGGGCTCCACACAAGGAGCCGGAACCTCCTCAACCTGCACCATCCCCTCTTGCAGAATTGCTTGCTTCATTTCAGTATCCTTAATCTCTTCCATCCAGACCCAACAAGCGCGGCGCGAACTCTATCATACACACCCTTGATAGACTTACAGGGAAACCGCATTACACGGTCACATGTTGCCCAGCAGGAACTTCTTTCATGTGCTCCGCCAGACTCAATCCAACAGCCGTCATGATCCAAAACAGGCATCCCAGACTCCCCGCAAACATGTAATCGAAGAGGTTCCGGGTGGCGAAGCCCACAGTGACAACTGCGACTGCCACGAGTAACCATTGCATTTCGGCAACCTTGGACTGCCACCATCGCCTCGTCAGCGTGTAAACGATACGAACGAAAATCCATACAAATAAGATCAGGGCCGGCGCACCACTCCCGATAAGCACTGTCGCAAATGTGTTATGTAACCCTGGAAGCACTCTTTCCGCTGGATCTTTGCCTTTGTCCGCGTCTATCTCAACCTGGTGTACTTTTAAAAAAGTGTCGTTCCCGTACCCCACCCCCACGAGGGGAGACTGAGTGGCTTGCTGAAGCCCGAGTCTCCATGTTTTCACACGGGCGCTGATTGTCCAGGAATCGACGGTATCCAGTTGATATCCGACCTGTGAGACGGCAAGCAAGCCACCCACCATCGCGATCGCGCCCGCAAAGACCCAAATGACCAGTCGGCGTCGTCCGGCCATGAGCCCGAAACCGACTGCCTGGGAGAAATGCGCTGCCCAGCCAGCCCTGGTATAGGAAGCAACTTGCGCGAGTCCTGCCAGTATGAGAGCTAGAATTCCGAGTGCTCGCGCCCAAAACTCCCGATGGGTCACAACCCACCCGATGAGGATTGGAATGACGAGGACCAGGTAGGTCGATAACCAATTGTAGTCTGAGAAGGGAGCCCCAGCGCGAACGATACGGTCTCTCCATGTGCCTCCACGTAGAATAAAATCTACGAGCGCATAACCCGTTAACACGAGACTGCCCAAAACCACCGCCCAGACAATTTGCCGGGAAAGTTCGACAGGCTTGCAACGACGTAGCACGAACATGGCCCAGTAGAAGACAAGAACCTGCGCCACAAGCTTTCTCCACTCTGAGAAACTGTAGGCCAGATCGGTTGCAAAAGGAACTGTACACAACACCCACCCGACGAACCCAAGCAGCGGTAAGTCGATCGGGGTTCGAATCCATGGATTGACCCTCTCAACCCAGGCGAGACACAGTGCAACGGCAAGCAAGAGAAAAAATGCGTACTCTTGAAAGTGGAAGAGCCTCGGGAAGAAACTTAAAAACGTAATTCCCAGCAGGCCGTAAGCCTGAAGCGTCCAGAATGCCGCACTCGCTCGTGAAGGAACATGGACAGATACAGCGTTCGAGATATATGGAGTGGGTTTTGTGATACTGGTATTCGACACAGGCTTTATGCTCGCCATCAGAGGACTACGCGACTTGAAATGGTGCCGCTCTCTTCACAAACTGAACCAGCGAATCCCTCCGATAGTGAAACGCATTTCCCGATTGCGTCAGTATGCAATTCGCTGGGAGACTGTCTGACATTGCCATGCGTGATAAGGCGAACGAGGTGCGGTCAGATGCGAAGCCTCAGGCCAGGAAAAACCTGAAGGTGTCTTTGCTCGAATACATTAAAGATTTTTCCGGGCCGAGAACGATGCAGATGGTCATAGATCGTTCGCCCGAGTAGAACGGTCACGTCGGACAGACTCCTAACACAGAATAACTGGGCTCAAGCAGAACGACGCCGTGGGTAACAAGCGGTGTGACGTTCATTTAGAATACTTTTTCCTTAAGCACGCGTAACAGATATTGCCCATAGCTGTTTTTGGTCAGAGGCTGCGCAAGCTTTTGAAGTTGCGCGGCATCGATCCATTGCTGCCGGTAGGCAATCTCTTCCGGACAAGCCACCTTGAGCCCTTGACGGTTTTCCAGAGTGGCAATGAACTGGCTGGCCTCGAGCAGCGATTCATGGGTACCGGTATCCAGCCAGGCATATCCCCGCCCCATGATTTCGACTGTCAGCGTGCCTTGCTCTAAATACATGCGGTTCAAGTCGGTGATTTCCAGTTCGCCGCGCGGTGAGGGCTTGAGGTTCTTGGCTAAATCCACCACGTGTTGATCGTAAAAATACAACCCGGTCACGGCGTAGTTGGACTTCGGTTGCTTGGGCTTTTCTTCCAGCGACAGCGCTTTACCACGCCCGTCGAACTCAGCC
Source organism: Nitrospirota bacterium (assembly GCA_039931295.1). Classification (GTDB taxonomy): domain Bacteria; phylum Nitrospirota; class Nitrospiria; order Nitrospirales; family Nitrospiraceae; genus Palsa-1315. The sequence goes on from JBDTSF010000349.1 coordinate 7,787, forward strand.
ACTCCATACCGCTCAGGGTCGTGAACGTGATAGGCGAAGACGCTGGCCCCCTCGGTGCGAGCCATCGCATTACCCAGCAGGTGATGGAAGTCATGACCGTAAAAGATGTTGTCGCCCAGCACTAGGGCAGACAGGCTGTTGCCAATGAAGGATTCGCCGATGATGAAGGCTTGCGCCAGACCGTCGGGTGATTGTTGCACGGCGTACTGCAAGTTCAGGCCCCATTGCCTACCCGTGCCAAGCAGTTGCTCAAATCGCGGAGTGTCCTGTGGCGTGGAAATAATGAGGATATCGCGTATCCCTGCCAGCATGAGCGTACTGAGCGGATAGTAGACCATTGGTTTATCAAATACTGGAAGTAGTTGCTTACTGATGGCCAGCGTGGCGGGGTGCAGACGTGTGCCGGAGCCACCGGCGAGAATGATGCCTTTTCTGGTTAGTGGTGAGTGGTACGTAGTGAGTTGAGTCATGTTGTACTGAATTTTTTGTGCAAACCAGTTAAGAGCTTTCCGGTGCTATTAGCCATTTCAAAGGCGGGGTGGTCTAGTGCGGCGAAGCCAAGCATAACCGCCAGGCGCAACTGGGTTTCAAGTTCAGCCAACGAGCCCCGCGATATCCCAATGAAATTCAAGAACTCCTTTGCCCCGTTTCTACCAGCGCCTTCGGCGATATTGCTTGAAATTGACACGGCTGCCCGTTGCCTCTGCTGAGCTAAGCCATCACACTCTTCTGCTGGAAAATCAGACGTCATTTAATAGACAGCTTTTACCAGTTGCATCAGGAACTTCCAAGCTTCCAGTTGTTCGTGTGGTTTACCCATTGCTGATTACTGGTAAGTGGGGAGTAGTGAGTGGTTAGTGGTTTTTCAACTTACTACATATAATTTACTACTTAGTACTCACCACTTACCATAATCTCTGCAAGCATGTGCGCGACGCCAGCGTGCCAGGACGGCAGATGTACATCAAAGGCTATTTGGAGTTTTCTAACGGCTAGGCGCGAGTTCAGGGGGCGACGCGCAGGCAAAGGAAATCTACTGGTTGGCACTGGAACAACGCCTTCCGCGTCGACTTTGAGCGCAATTCCGGCTTGACGCGCCAAATCCAGGACAAACTGAGCATAGCCGTGCCATGAGATTTCGCCTCCCGCAACCAGATGGTACAGACCCGACAATTCCGGTCGCTGTAGAGCCGTGCGGATGGCGTGGGCGGTGACATCTGCCAGAAGGTCAGCACCGGTAGGGGCGCCGATCTGATCGGCCACGACAGTAAGACGCTCCCGCTCCTGCGCAAGGCGGAGCATCGTCTTGGCAAAGTTGCTGCCATGTGCAGCATACACCCAACTGGTGCGGAAAATTAGATGGTGACAGCCTGAAGCGCGGATGGCTTCCTCGCCTTCCAGCTTCGTCGAGCCGTAGACATTCAAGGGTCCGGTGGGGTCGGTTTCTACCCAGGGTTTGCCGCCACTGCCATCGAATACATAGTCGGTTGAATAATGGATCAGCCAACTCCCCAACTTCTTCGCCTCCCGGGCAAGTATGCCCGGAGCAAGGGCATTGATGGTGCGAACGAGCTCCGGCTCGCTCTCGGCCTTATCGACGGCGGTATAGGCAGCGGCATTGACGATCACATCCGGAGCGATATCGCGCACGGTCTGCGCAATATTGTCCAGACGGGTGAAGTCGCCACACTGCTGCCGGCTATCAAAGTCCAACGCGATCA
>JBDTSF010000350.1:0-5180 GCA_039931295.1 Nitrospirota bacterium
CCGGTGGCGCCGAAAAAGACCAAGGCGTCGGACTGAGATGCACCTATCATGCCCTTCTCCTCTGAGACGTACGCTCGGGCTCATTTCTCAATGTGCCCGCTGAACTCGAATCGCATCGTGGACAACAGCGTGTCGGCAAACTCCGCTTCGCCGCACGAGCTGAATCGCGAGTACAGCGCCGCACTCAACACAGAGACCGAAACCGCTTCATCGAGGCTACGATGGTCCAGATTGTCCTGGTAATACGAGTCGCTTCCGTCAATGATGCGATTGTCCGGTGCCATCAATTCGGTCAGTTGCCGAACGGTTTGGTCCGCGAATGCTGCTGGCCCCAGTATCCAGACCACTCGTGGCGGATTCAGCGTGTTCAGACAATCGGTGCGTGAGACAGCTCCCACGCTGCCCTCCTTGACCAAGTGGCTGGATAGACTAACATTCATGCTGGTCGCAGATGAGTCGCCGTACCATGTTGCTGCCCATCCGCCCGAGCCCAATCGTGCCCAGTTGCATACCCACACACCCTGTGGAACTGGCTGCCGATGGTGCCGACTTCGCACAGTTCACGAGTTTCCATTCCGCCTCTGAGAACATCTGGCTACTTGCCGCAGAACTATCATGACCGTCGTGTCTCTTTTATTCGTCCTGGCGATCACCTTCGTGTGGACAACTCACGAAGGTCGAAGAGCAAGCGGGCTATAGATTATTCAAATCCCATGGTCATGTTGACCGCTCCTTATATTTCCGGTAGTGCCGGATGAGCGAATTGGTGGAGCTATCGTGCGTGAGTGCAGGCTCGGCCTTGCTCTCCAGTTCAGGGGTGATGCGCTCGGCAAGCACTTTCCCTAGTTCAACGCCCCACTGGTCAAATGAGTCAATGTGCCAGATGGCCCCTTGCACAAACACGCTGTGCTCGTAGAGCGCGACGAGCGCTCCCAGCGTCGCCGGGGTCAGCCGCTCTAACAGCAGTGTGCTGGACGGACGGTTGCCTTCGAAGCTCCGGTGCGGGGCCAACCAAGCCGCTGTGCCCTCGGCTTGAACCTCCTGCGACGTTTTCCCAAAGGCCAGCGCCTCTGCCTGGGCAAACACGTTGGCCAGGAGCACGTCGTGGTGTCGACCAAGAAGGTTCAGCGGTTGAGCAAACGCGATAAAGTCGCAAGGAATGAGCTTGGTCCCTTGATGAATCAGTTGGTAGAAGGAATGTTGACCGTTGGTGCCCTGCTCCCCCCAGTAGATGGGCCCGGTTTGGAAATCGACTTCTGCCCCATCAAGCCTGACGCGCTTCCCATTGCTCTCCATGGTTAACTGCTGGAGGTACGCCGGAAAGCGCTTCAGGTACTGCTCGTATGGCAGGACCGCCATGGTCTGGGCATCGAAGAAATTATTGTACCAGAGGGCCAGGAGTCCCATGAGCACCGGCAGGTTGCGCTCGAACGTGGCCGTGTGGAAATGCTCGTCCATCTGATGGAACCCGTCGAGCATGGCGTGGAACTGTTCCGGGCCGATGGCGATCATCGTCGAGAGGCCGATCGCTGAGTCCATCGAGTAGCGCCCGCCGACCCAATCCCAAAACTCGAACATATTGGCGGTGTCGATCCCGAACTTCGCCACCTGTTCGGCGTTAGTCGAGACCGCAACGAAGTGTTTGGCGACAGCTGCAGGATGTTTCAATGTCTTGAGAGCCCAGCCGCGCGCCGTGCGCGCGTTGGTCATCGTTTCCAGAGTTGTGAAGGTCTTTGACGACACGATGAACAGGGTCTCCTCGGCGTCGAGGTCGCGCGTGGCCTCAGCGAAGTCGGTCCCATCGATGTTGGAGACGAAGCGGAAGACCAAGTCGCGTTGACTGTAGTGCCGCAACGCCTCATACGCCATCACCGGCCCCAGGTCAGACCCACCAATGCCGATATTGACGACGCTTCGGATCGGCTTGCCGGTGTAGCCTCTCCACTCTCCACCGCGCACCCGGTTGGAGAAGTCTGCCATTTTCACCAGTACGGCGTGGACGTGAGGCACAACGTCCTCGCCGTCCACGATGATGGAGTGGCCTTTGGGCGCGCGCAGGGCCACGTGCAGGACGGCCCGCTTTTCCGTGATATTGATTTTGTCCCCGCGAAACATGGCATCGATGCTGGCCCGCAGACCGGATTCCTCTGCCAATTGCATTAAGAGCGTGAGCGTCTCATCGGTGATGCGGTGCTTCGAATAGTCGAAATAGATACCGACGGCCTCGACCGCCATACGCTCCCCGCGGGTGGCATCATCCGCGAAGAGTGTCCGGAGATGGAGATGTCGGACCTGTGAGTAATGGGCAGCTAAGGCCTTCCACGCTGCACGGGTTCTGAGTGGCGCGATGTCGGTCATGCTGCTTCCCCTTCTATTTATTGCTCATTGATCCAGGTCCTGACGATGGCCGGAAACCGGTCGACCACACGTTGGTCCAGTGTTTCATCGACAGATAAGATCACGTTGAGGCTAGCGAGAGGACAACTCAAAAACGCATTCCTTTTCGCACCTTCATACGTGTGTTGCTAGGGTCAAGGACTAGAATACTCATGCCGGGTGGTATTTTATATTGTGTCGCATCACGAATTCTTTCCCTTCTTCTTCCGCTGTCGCACCAATTCTGTCGGCAGGGGCCAACTGTGCCCTTGAGCCAGTAGCCCTTGCGTATCCTCCGGCCCCCACGTGCCGGCGGCGTAGTTGGGGAAGTCACTGGGCGGCGCCACCGCCCAGACCCCAAGCACCGGCATCAGCAGCTGCCAGGCCGCTTCCACTTGGTCGGCACGCATGAAAAGCGTGGCGTCATTCTTCATGACGTCCCAGAGCAAGGTCTCATATGCCTCAGGCGAACGGGTGGTGAATGTGTCCTGGTAATTAAACTTCATCTCGACCGATCGCAGGTGCATTTTGGGCCCGGGATGTTTGGCCTGAAAGCGCAGCACGATGCCCTCGTCAGGGTGGATGGACATCGTCAGACGAGACGGTTGCCAATCGAGAGTGGCCTCGGGCGGAAACGACTGATGCGGCACGCTGCGAAATTGGATGGCAATTTCCGAGGCCTGCCGGGCGAGCCGCTTTCCGGTGCGGAGGTAGAACGGTACGCCCTGCCAACGCCAGTTATCGAGGAACAGCCTGAGCGCGACAAACGTCTCAGTTTGGGAATCAGGCGATACGCCATCTTCTTCGCGATACCCAGGCACGTTCTTGCCGCCGACCCACCCCTGGCCGTACTGCCCTCGCACCACGTGTTGATGGACGGCGTCAGGGTGGATCGGACGAACGGCGTGGAGCACATCCACTTTCTTGTTGCGAATCTCATCGGCATTGAATGAGACCATCGGTTCCATGGCCACGAGACACAGGAGTTGCATCAGGTGATTCTGCACCATGTCGCGCAGCGCGCCCGCGTGGTCGTAATAGCCCCCCCGATGTTCGATCCCCACCTCTTCAGCGGCGGTGATGGTCACATACTCCACATACCGCCGGTTCCAGAGCGGCTCGAAGAGTGGGTTGGCAAACCGGAATGCCAGAATGTTCTGTACCGTCTCCTTGCCCAAGTAATGGTCGATGCGGAAGATCTGGGATTCCTCGAAATTGGTGGCAAGAATGGCGTTCAAGGCGCGGGCGGATTCTAGATCATAGCCGATCGGCTTTTCGACCACAATCCGCGCCCATTCTCGGTCACGCGCCAACCCAGCCTTGCCAAGATATTTTGGGATGTCACCGAACAGGCTCGGCGGCGTGGCCATGTAAAAGATGCGATGGGCTTTGGCGCCCCATTCCTGTTCCAGCTTCGCACAGTGCTCCCCTAACGCCGTATACGTGCGGAGGTTCTTGAAATCGCCCTGCTGATAGTGGAGATGTCTGGCAAACTCACGCCATGCGCCGCTTTTCACCGTGCCGTGGCGCGCGAACGTCTTGACGCCGGCGTGGAGACGCCGGCGCAGCGTTTCGTCGCTCAAGTCCAAGCGATCCACGGCGATGACCGAAAAATCAGCGGGCAGACTGCGGTCCTGGGAGAGATCAAACAAGGCCGGCACGAGTCTCCGCCAGGTCAAGTCACCGGCTCCGCCAAAAATGATGCACACCGTCGGTTCGAGTTGGTCATTCGGTTTCATCGTTGTACACCTTCTGCCATTCCGAAGTACGTCACGGATGGCCGTTCACCCTGGCAGCGCTCGTCAAATCAGAGGCCCTCACTCACTCGTTACTTCGCGAGCAGCTTGCGGATTGATTTCAATTCCTGCCGACGTTTCGCGGTAGTCTTGGGATAGGCCATTTTCAGTCCATTGAGCGCATCAAGGATAATTTGGGAAACCATCAACCGGGCATTCTCCTTATCATCGGCGGGCACGACGTACCAGGGCGCGTGATGGGTACTGGTCGCGTTCAGACACGCCTCATACGCCTTCATGTACTGGTGCCAGTATTTCCTCTCGTGGATGTCCGCGAGGCTGAATTTCCAGTTCTTGTCGGGATCATCGATGCGCGCCAGAAAGCGCTTTCGCTGTTCGTCTTTTGACAGGTGAAGGAAAAACTTGATGACTCGTGTTCCGTTACGATGGAGATGCTCCTCCAAGTCCACGATGGAACGATACCGCTCCTCCCAAATGCTTCTCTCGTCGAACAACTCTTCCGGAAGTCCTTGGCCTCGGAGAATCTCCGGATGCACCCGAACGATCAGCACTTCCTCATAATAGGAACGGTTAAAGATGCCGATGCGGCCTCGTTCCGGCAAAGATCGAGTGGTGCGCCACAGAAAGTCGTGCTCCAATTCGGTCGCACTCGGGTGTGTGAAGCTGAACACCTGGCAGCCTTGTGGATTGACACCGGACATCACGTGCCGGATGGCGCCGTCCTTGCCTGCGGCGTCCATTGCCTGAAAAATCAGCAGCATTGCATGGCGGTTGGACGCATAGAGCAGACGTTGCAGTGCGCTCAACTCCTCTACCTGTTCTTGGAGGAGTTTCTTGTACTCCTTCTTTGATTTGTACACAGGCTTCACGAACGTCGGCCACTTTTTGAGGTTGAGTTTTTTCCTCGCCGGCACACGGAAGTCCATGGAATTGATGTTCATCTTCATGATTTGACCCTGCTCAATCCCTCCGCGCTCCGAGGCGTCTTCCCTTTTGAAAGCGCCTCGAAGCCGGAGATGACGTCGAACAGTTCCTCGTCGATACCAC
>JBDTSF010000351.1:0-16665 GCA_039931295.1 Nitrospirota bacterium
ATTCAGAATGCCGGCCACCCATTCATTCAGGACGGAGCACATTAACCCTAACAAGAGATAAACCAACGACAGGCTGATCGCAATTTCAAGCGCGAGAGAACCAAACATGGAGCCACCTCCTTATTCATCCTGCTAAGGGTATGTGCTCAATCCAGAAAGTTCTGGAACCAGTCTCGCTGGCGGACAGAAGAAAGATCGGAGTCTTGTAATAGATGTTCCCGCGAAGGAAGCGTTCCAAACTCTTTGCATTTGATCAGCCATGATCGGCAGCCATCTCCGTCCCCCTCCTCGGTTCGACTCACGCTAGATTGTAAGTTCCAACTCCAGGGGCGAGCGACTCCGCTTTGCGGGCATGCTCCTCAGCCTGGCGAAGCAAGTCCGTCGTCTCTTCCTTAGATTTTCCTTCTGCTTGAGTTAGCAAGGCCCCTGCCCAAGAATTATACGCTTCATGGAAATGCGGCTTGATCGCCAGCGCGGCGGCATATTTCTCTCCCGCCAGGCTGAACAGCGGATCCGCCTCCGCCCCGGTCTTGGTCTCCGCTTGGTTCTTGCCTGCGCGGCGAGCGCGAATCCCCAGTTGTAGAGCGCTTCATGTTTGTGCGGCTTGATCGCCAGCGCGGCGGCATATTTCTCGCCTGCTAATGTCCACAGTCGATCCGCCTCGGGTCCGGTCTTGGTTCCCGCCTGTTCACCCAAGATATTGCCTTGCATAACATGAGCCCATGCAACAATGGTTACCAATTCTGGGTTATCAATTTTCCCTTGATTGGCTTGAAGATCAAGTACATTTTCATACTCCCCAGCAACGAGCAATTGCCGGGTCTCCTCAATAAGGATGGATATTGGTTTATCAGTTTTTGCTGAAAATGCTCTTGCCTCTTGCAGCTGAAGATCGTGGTCCAGAGCTGCTTGGATTTTCTGTCGAGGGATCTTGAGCAAATCTAGTAGGCTATACGGTGTAACCATGCCCAGGAGAGACTCCAAGTAAGGAAAGGGTTTTGCTACAAAATCGGGCGGGAAGCAGCCAAGCTTTTGAGCCACTGTCACGAAAAAGTCATCGGCATCGTATCCGGAGGTATGAAACGCATACTTCCCTTCAACCAGCAGCTTTTCCCGCACATGTTTCTCCGGTTCATCTTGCTTGTAGCCCACCCAATACAGATTATTGTCGAATATTTTGATAGCGGCCAGATGATCGAACACGGGATCGTTTTCTCCACTATACCCGGCAACCAACCACACCCGGCCTTGCCCTGCGTTATCGAATAGTGGAGCCAACAGTTTGGAATGGGATTCACATTCCTCCTTGGTATTCATGAGGACAAAGCCGGTCCGCTCGCCATGCAGATAGAAGATGGCCATGTCCGGAAGGTCGCCAGGCTTCAAGACCTGCGAGACTGCAAAGTCGTACGCTGCAGGGAATAGACCGAGTAAGGCGCAGGCGCGTACGATCAAGGAATCGAAGTTGGTTGTCAGCACACGATCGACATAGCCTTTCTTGATCAATTGCGCGATACAAATGTGCGCCCAGTTGATTTTTGCCGTGTCGACATACCGTGCGATCAGGTCCCGCCGCTCGCTCAATGCCAATTCGTTCATGCATGCTGGGTAGGACTTTCCCCTGGCACGGCCGTAGGCCTGTGGGTACTCATTGCGAATGATGTCGACGAACCCGGCGGCGGTTGGGATGCCGGCTTTCACCGAACACCCTGCGCCGATAAGCAAAGTACACTTCCTTCCACGATCTTTTGCATTACGCAAGGTTTCAACCAAATCATCGATCGTACGTGTCATAGCTCAATCCTTCCGTTCCCTAACGCAGAAGCAGTTCTAAGCCCGGGAGGGAAGTAGTGTATTCTCCTCGCCTAGCTTGGACAAGAGTCGGACCTGTGTATTTCGTTCAACGGCAGCATCTTTCCCTCTATTCCATCGTCTTGACAAACCCGGAAGCCGGGTGCTACCACGCTAGGATGGTACATGTGGATACACCGCCTGTTCACAAGGGGACCGACTCCCCGGCAGCTCCGATCGCTGTCTCGACTTGGACTGGCTCGGCCCGCGAGCAAGCCGTTCAGCGGATGTTTACGTCGATTGCAGGCGTCTATGACCTGAACAACACGCTGTTGAGCTTTGGGCTGCATTACCGGTGGAAGAAGATTACCGCCTCCTATGTTCCCGTCACGACTGGAGGACGAGCGCTCGATGTCGGTTCCGGCACCGCCGATCTGGCGCTCTTGGTTGAGCCGCGCATGGGAGACAATGGCCGCGTGATTGCCTCTGACCTGAACCATGCCATGCTCGTCGAGGGGCTCAAGAAAGTCATCGGGCGTGGCCTGGAGAAAAAGATTACTTGTCTCGAAGCCAATGCCGAGCACTTGGGATTTCCCGATAGAACCTTCAATGCCGTGACCACAGGGTTTTGCATGAGAAACGTCGGAGACCTTCGGCAAGCGCTCACGGACATTCACCGTATTTTGCAACCAGGCGGGCGGTTTGTGTGCCTGGAGTTTTCCCGGCCTGTCTTTGGCTGGTTGCGAGCCCTGTACGATTGGTATTCGTTCCGGCTGCTTCCCTGGATCGGCACGAAGGTGGCGCATGACACGACCGGCGTCTACGAATATCTTCCGGCCTCCATTCGGAACTTCCCGGACCAGGAACGGTTGAAGCAGATGCTCCTTGACGTAGGCTATCGGCAGGTCACATATCGCAACCTGAGCGGCGGGATCGTGGCGATCCATGTGGCAACCAAGTGAAGTACTGAGTTCCGAGTGCTAAGTTGTTGAAACTCATAGCTCATAATTATTAGTTCAGAACACTCATGGAATCGATTCTTTATATTTTTCTTCCTTGTAAGAAGGTCTATCCCATAGGGGTGACGTATCTCGCTGATTTTATTCATCGGCGCAAGCCGGATGTACGGCAGCGTATTCTCGATCTCTCTCTCTTTCCTGACGGCCAGCGAATCAGGGCAGTCCGCGATGCTGCTACCGAGTTCAAGCCGGACCTCGTCTGCTTCTCCTGGCGTGACATTCAGATTTTTTCCCCGCATGAGGGAGACTCCTCGCTGGAGCATGCGTTTAATTTCTATTTTGCCAGCAATCCACTCAAACGTGTCGCCGCCTCGTTTGCGGGAGTGAAACAGCTCTACCGCTATTACAGTCATATCCGGGCTGCGCTCTCCTATCCCTGGTTGATTGCGAAGGAGTTCCCGAAGGCGCAGATCATGATCGGTGGTGGAGCCTTTACCGCTTTTGCCGACCAACTCATTCAGAAACTTCCGGAAGGCGTCATCGGGATTCTCGGGGAAGGTGAAGATGCCATCCTCAAGGTAATTGAAGGCCAGTCGCTAGACAACGAGCGCTATATTCTCAGGGAAGGAAAGACGGTGAGAAAAGGTCAGCAGGGTTCGCCGGCTCTGCTCGATGCGTTGACGGTCGACTTGCCTTACTTAACCACGATTTTCCCGCAGCATCGGGAATATCTGGACGAGTCCATCGGAGTCCAATCGAAGCGAGGCTGCCCGTACGACTGCGCGTTCTGTCTTTACCCCTATATTGAGGGGAAGCGAGTTCGCTATCGGCCCCCCTCCATGGTCGTGAAGGATATTTCTCAGCACTACCATCAATGGGGTGCCAGGCGCTTCTGGTTCACGGATGCCCAGTTCATTACCGGAAAAGAAGCCTATCCGCAATGCACCGAGATTCTTGAACGGATTCTCGCGGAGAAGCTGGAGATCGAATGGTCCGGCTATATCAGGACTTCGCTGATTACCCCGGAACTGGCCAAGCTCATGGTTCGATCCGGCGTCGGCGATCTCGAAGTGGCCATTACGTCGGGCTCTCAGATGGTCCTGAACGACCTCCACATGGGATTCAAGCTCGAGCGGCTCTACGATGGCTGTCGCTATCTGGCGGAGGCGGGATTCAAAGGGAAGGTCATTCTCAACTACTCGCTGAACAGCCCAAAAGAAACCGAGGAGTCCTTGCTCCAAAGCGTAGAGTCCTATAAAAAGGTCGCCTCGATTCTGGGCGAAGAGCGAGTGTTCCCTCTGATGTTCTTTTTGGGCATTCAGCCGAACACCGATCTGGAAGAACGGCTGTTAGAGGAAGGTTACCTCTCGGCAGGTTATAACCCACTGATGCTGACCCCGACGAGTATCAGAAAGCTTCTCTATAATCCGGCGCCACTGAATTCGTTCATCGCCAAGGCTTGCCTCATGGCCTGGGAACGAAAAGATGGTAGTAGGGATCCACGGAAGTGGACGGGGTCCCTCTCTCAAGCTCCAAAAGAATCAGGCCCCTACGCTGACAAGAATTTGATCCGAGGGATTGAAGGGAACTCTGGACGCGATGCGCTCTTGTCTCTTGAAGAGATCCTCCGCTCCCGACAATCGATTCGCTCCGCAAAGGATTCGGGCGAAGCATCTGTGGTTACCCCAGCCTCATAACGACGTTCTGCTTCCCTGCATCGATACCTTGCATTCGAATTCAGACCGGTGCTAGCATACACATTCTTTGAGGCGTAGGAAGCACGTCAACCGTTTGGAATTTTTGATAATTATTCTCGTTCGCCCTGGCCTGGAGGGCATCCTGAGGAGACACCTTGATGTATAAGACGATCTACGTACCGGTCGATAACTCCGACCATTCCAATACGGCCGTCGACGTCGGAGTTCATTTCGCCAAAACCTTCGGCTCGAAGATCGTGGGGAGCCACGTGTATGCAGCCAAAATGCATGATAAGCGCTTCAAGCAGATGGAAGCGGGCTTGCCCGAAGAGTACCACGATGAAAAAGAGCTCGACCGCCAGCGCCAAATCCACGATTCGCTGATTACCCGCGGCCTCCAGATTATCACCGATTCCTACCTCGACTATGTCGATAAGAAATGCGCTGAAAACAATCTTCCGATCGAGCGCCGCTCGCTCGAAGGCCGGAATTGGAAAGTGCTTGCTGAAGACATCAATACCAATGCCTATGATCTGGTGATCATGGGGGCCTTGGGTGTCGGAGCCGTGAAGGATAGCGTCATCGGCAGCAATACCGAGCGCGTGCTGCGTCGCGTGCGGAATTCGGACATGCTGATCATCAAGCAAATCCAGCCCATGACCGGCGGGAGAATCGTGGTGGCGGTGGACGGCAGCCCCTATTCCTTCGGCGGGCTCATGACCGGCCTCGCGCTGGGCAAGGCTTTCAACATGCCGGTCGAAGCTATTTCGGCCTTCGACCCCTATTTCCACTATGCCGCCTTTCACAGTATCTCAGGTGTGCTCAACGAGGAAGCAGGCAAAGTGTTCCGCTTCAAGGAACAGGAAAAACTCCACGAAGAAATCATCGATAGCGGCCTTGCGAAGATCTATCAGTCGCACCTCGACATCTGCCGCGAGCTCGCTCAGGCCGAGCAAACCGACGTCAAGACCACCCTGCTGGATGGCAAGGCCTTCGAGAAGATCATTCAATACGTGCGCAAGGATATCCCGGCATTACTGATCGTCGGACGGATCGGCGTACACAGCGACGAGGATATGGACATCGGCAGCAATACGGAAAATCTCTTGCGTTCCGCGCCCTGCAATATCCTGGTTTCGAACAGGAAGCACGTACCCCCGATCGATACGTTGGCGGAGTACACGATCGCCTGGACTGAAGAAGCCCTCCGTCGGATGGAAAAGATCCCCGTATTTGCCAGAGGGGTCGCCAAGACCGCGATTCACCGCTACGCCATCGAAAAGGGCCATACCATCATCAGCAACACGGTCGTCGATTCAGCTGTGGGAGATCTCCTGCCCAAGGGGGCGATGGATGCCATGCACGCGCTGGGTGGCAGTCTGGATGCCGCAGGCATCGACCGAGAAAAAATGCAGGCTGACGAATCCGTGATGAAGGATCTCATGGGCTCGACTCTTAGCGGCATGATGACCGAGGTTGTGGAAGAAAAGCCGAAAGTGAGTGCCGGCACCCAAGCCTATTTGGACCGGATGAACCAGAATTACTTCGTCTGCGACGGCTGCGGCTACATAGGAAAGGGCCAGACACCCGTGAAGTGCCCTGTCTGCGCCGCAGGAGGCGATCGCTTCAAACTGGTCGACAAGCAGCTTTTTGAAGCAGCGGCGCACGTGGAAGGGGTTCTCGAAACCGACCTGGCCTACGATGACGTTCCCATGCAATGGACGAAAGATGCCAAAGAGGGAATCCGTGCGGTCCCAGCCGGCTTCCAACGTAGGCGCGCTAAAGCCAAAATCGAGAAGACTGCTCGCAAACTCGGCATGACCACGATTACGCTGGAATATGCCGCACCCATAATTCAAGAAGCGGCTTCAGAAGACTATACCCCCATCTTCGCGAACAAGGGAACCGGCGCCTCCACCGCAGCCCAGGCTACCGTGGCTGCTGCAACGAGCGGCACCAATGGCGCGACCTCCATGGATGAGAACGGTCAAGGGGTTGGCCACGCGGCGGAATCTTCCCCCGCCGTTCCCTACAGCTGGCTACCCGAAGCGCAGTCACGGCTTGAGCGGGCTCCTGAAGGGTTTATGCGCGACTGTACGCGTGCCCTCATTGAAAAACATGCCGATAAGCTCGGCGTCACGGTCATCACGGCTGAAGTGGCTCATGAGGGTATCGAGCAGGCTAAGGACTACATGGCGGAAGCCATGAAGACCGGCAATCTGAAGGACATGATTACCAACCTGACCGGCAAAGGAAAATCGTAGCTTTGCAATTTTGAAGTATGAATGTGAAATGTGGAATTGACCGGACAGACAATTCCCCCGCACACACATTCACCATTCCTAATTTAGAATTTCACATTTCTTCCAAACTATGGGTAAATCGCTTCCAATTTTTAATGCACCGTCTCCAGCGGGCGCATTTGGCAATATTCAGCAACAGGTCTCACAGTTCTTTAGCCCGCCATCCCCGGCTGCTGCGCCGCACGATGGCCGGACGGTCGATGACTTCAAGCCCTATCTCATCGCGCTGAACCTCACGAAGCGTTGCAATCTCAAATGCGATCATTGCTATCTCGACGCGACGACGAAATCCGCGGGCGGGGATGATGAACTCTCGACTGAAGAGTGCTATACGCTCATCGATCAGATTGCCGAGGTCAATAAGGGCTGCCTTCTCGTGATCACGGGCGGCGAACCGCTTGTCCGCCCTGACATCCTCGATATCGCGCGGCATGCCGTCAAGCTCGGTTTCATGGTGGTATTCGGAACCAACGGCATGTTGATCGATGATCGGATGGCGAAGACTTTGGTCGAGATCGGAGTGATGGGCATGGGTATCAGTATCGATTCGCTCGACCCTCAGAAACATAATCGTTTCCGAGGCGTACCTGGCGCATGGGAAGCCGCGCTCGCCGGCATCGAGGCCTGCAAGCGGAACGGGTTGGCTTTCCAAGTGCACTTCAGCGCACAGCCCATGAATTACCAGGAGCTGCCCTCGGTGATCGATTGGGCACACCAGCTTGGCGCTAAAGTGCTGAATGTCTTCTTCATGGTCTGCACCGGTCGCGGTGAAGAACTCACCGACATCACCCCGACCCAATACGAAGAGGTGCTTGGCTACCTGGTCAATTGTCAGGATAATTACAAGGGCATGCTCGTCAGGGCCCGTTGTGCGCCGCATTTCAAACGGCTCGCGTACGAGAAAGACCCGAATTCTCCGATCACCAAAGCGACGGGCTATATGGGGGGTGGCTGTCTTGCCGGCACCAACTACGCGCGTGTGACCCCTAACGGTGAACTGACCCCTTGCCCCTATATGCCGTTGTCTGCCGGGAATATCCGCGAGACCAGCTTCGTTGATCTGTGGGAAAAGTCCGATGTGTTTAATTCTTTTCGCTACCCGCACCTAAAGGGTAAATGCGGCGATTGTGAATACACCGATATCTGCGGTGGTTGCCGTGCGCGACCCTACGTCGATCACGGCGACTGGCTGGACGAAGATCAATGGTGTCTCTACACGCCGAAGGGCGGAGAGAAAATCAAAGTCGCATTTAATACGCCGGAAGAAAGTTCTGTGGCGTGGGATGAAGATTCAGAAACTCGACTCAACCGGATTCCCTACTTCTTGCGCGCCATGGTGAAGAAAGGCGTTGAAAAGCATGCCCGTGAGAATGACATCCCTCTTATTACAATTGAGCTGATGGAAGAACTCCGGAAGAAACGATTCGGTAACGATGCCCCGGTCTTCAATTTCGATGTAAATAAGGACTGAGGAGCCGGAGACCGTACCCACTAGGGGCCGTGAACGCCCGCCCTCTCGCTCCTCTCACATCGACCTATGGACGCGTTTCTCAGTCTCGCCACAGACTTCAATACGCTGATCCCAATCCTCAACCACTGGGTGCACTTGACGGCAGCGGTTATTTGGGTCGGTGGAATCGCGTTTCTCATCATGGCTGTGACTCCTGGGTTGAAGAGCGCAGTGGCGAAGGAGCAGATCAAGCCGATCACCGATGCGTTCTATCAACATTACAAGAAAGTCGCAGGTATCCTGCTCATCGTCCTCCTGTTTACCGGTGGCATCAATTTCCACTATGTGAATCAGCTTATCACCGCGCAAACCGGCAGCGGGATCCAGCATCATCCGAAGTATCTGATCGTCTTTTTTGTGAAGCTGTTTCTCGTCCTCGGTCTTCTTACGCTCTTTCTGTACTCGGTGCTCTTCAAGTCCGATGATGCAGAGGAAGGCAAGGAAGAATCCTACGAAGCGATCCCTTTCCAGCAAGCCGCCCTCTGGATCGGCATTTTCATTCTCCTCTGCGCCGCTGCCATGAAACATCTCCACCAATAGGTCACGCTCTATTTCTCACTCTCCGGCCAGATCTTCTACCGATTTGTCTTGGGCTTGTATCTTCTAGGATACGGAGTGTACGGAATCAGATACTCCCTTGCCCGATTCATCTTGTGCCTTCCCGCGTGCCTCATCGCATGTACTCAAGGACTTACAGTCTAGTGACGGGAAATTTTGACAGCGAGAAACTCTGGTACAGGGGTTGCTTTGTAGTTCTCGTATCACGCCTGACATCAGCGTGAGTGAGTAATGGATACCGTCTGAAAGATTCTTGGCGAAGCGAAACCGCCGGTGGGTGCCCACTCAAGAGGTGCATGCCTCTCACGCAGGTGGGACTACCTCTGGACTATGCCCGTTCGGAGCCCTCCCGCCGCCACACGCTTCCGCCATCGGGGCCGCGTCCTGCCCTTGCCAGTGGCGCGGTCCCCTCATTCGGCCGCATCAGGCGAAGCGATGAATTCAGGCCATAGCTCGAGCGATTTATCTCAGAGCCATCTGAAGGGATACGCCATGTCGTCGATTGAGCAGCCAGCTCCGAGTCATTCCGCCAAGCCTGAGCGTTGGAGGGCACCGGGTCCGTCCTCCAGGCCGCACGAGACAGGGCCGCCACAACCTCGAATGGTTCGGCTCACGGTCAACCTTCCTGGGGATTTGGTCGATCGTGTGCGCGATGCTGTGTATTGGAGCCCTAATTTGAAGCTCTCATGGCTGATTGCGCAGTCCCTGCAGACTACTTTGGCAGAGATGGAATCTTCACGGCAAGGCCCTTTCCCTCAACGAAAGCACCCGCTCCGTGCTGGGCGACCTCGAATGGTTGGCCAGACCATGAAGTTATTCCTCCGTGTGAGAGCTATCAGAAACGGGGCAGCGCGTTCGGCTGAGGGAGTTCGTCAGGCCACCCTTGTTCCCCCATCTGTTGAGTGACGCGGTCCTGCGAATAGTTTCTCCATCATTAGAGCGCACTCCCTCATTATCATCCCATCATTTCTCTGTCGGCTCACCTGCCAAGAGTCTCTTCGAGATTTACCAGCCCTATGGCCTTACTCCCTTGATTGGGTAAGCGTGGTTGGCGTCAGTCTAGTCCCGCCCGACTGGAGAGGAAATCGAATCGGCCGGTGGCGTATGGCTCTGTTGGCCTCCTGATTGCAATTGGGCCACGCGCTGCAGTAGCGTGGCGTGCATGTGTTGGTGGGGGCAATTTGTCCTATGGTGACCGAGTTTGTCGTGACGGCCGGTGAGTTGCCAAAACGGTTGGATATCTTTCTAGTCAATCGTGAGCCCAAGTTATCGCGGTCAGCCTTGCAGCGGTTGATTGGGCAAGGGCGTGTGCGGATCAACGGTCAGACCGTCAAGCCCAGTCTCAAGATCAAGCCTGGCGATAGAATCACCTTTGACATTCCAAAGGCGGAGCCACTGGAACTCAAAGGCGAGGCGATTCCACTCGAGATTCTGCATGAGGATGAGGTGTTGTTGCTGTTAAACAAGCCGGCCGGCCTCGTGGTCCATCCTGCGCCGGGTCATTGGGCCGGCACACTGGTCAATGCCCTCCTTCATCATTTTCAGACGTCCGGTGGCACAGCATCGACGATCGGTGGGAAAGAACGGCCTGGGTTGGTCCATCGTCTGGACAAAGACACGTCCGGCGTGATGGTGATCGCGAAGACGGACGAAGCTCATCGTGCACTCTCTGCTCAATTCAAACAGCACACGATCACGCGAGTGTATGAGGCTCTTATTTCCGGCGTACCGAAAAAAGGACATGGGTTGATCGAGCTGGCGATTGGCCGTGACAAGAAGGAACGAAAAAAGTTCTCTGCCCACACAGCCCGCCCCAAGGAATCCGTGACGGAATACAAGGTGGATCATCGGTTTGGTAAACTCGCGGCCCATGTGTTGTTGTACCCGCGCACAGGCCGGACCCACCAACTCCGCGTGCATCTCGCTTCCTTGGGCCATCCCATTCTGGGAGATCAGACCTATGGCGGGAAAAAAGTCTGTACCCTAGAGGGGGTCGAGATTCCCCGTGTGATGTTGCATGCGAGGACACTAGGATTCCAACACCCCTCTACCGGTGAGTTTCAAGAGTATATAAAACCGTGTCCATCCGATATGGAGCAGGCCGTTCAGGCTCTTGATAGCCTCACGCCTCCTCCCGGCGCGAGAACATCTTGACAGGTCTCAGTCTTGCGGCGTCATTGATGCCGCTCGAAGGATGAGTGCATGCAAACTGCCGATGTGCTGGACGCGATGGGTGGATTAGTCGCTCAGCTGAAAATCTATGCGGCCAAATTGCCGCCTGTCGTTCATTTGTCGGCGGTGCCGAGCGGCGTCAAGCCCAGGCTAGAGGCCATCGAGGAATATGAGGACATCGTCTCTCGGTTCAGAGGCCAGAGTGCAGGAACCTCTTATAAAGGCCTGAACGAGTTATTTGTGGAATCGCTGGAAGCCTTCGAGGTTGGCCGATTGCTCGGCTCCGTGCATCCACTTCTCTCAGTGCTCGATCATCTTGAACGTATGCAACGAGATCAGGAAATAGAAGTGGGACGGATTGACTATGGGCGCATGGGTGAGTACCGGGCCACACTGAATAAAATTCTGCCAGGCAACAAGCCGGAGTTGGACGGCGCCGGGCGGGGGATGTTGTAAATGTTGCGTGTGTGGGAGAGGGCAGAAGTCCTGGCCGAGCGCGGGGGAATGGTCCGTGACGCAATAAAGACCTGGTCAAGCCTCGCCGTCCTCCTTGCCTTCACCGTGGCTGGTTGTGGCGAGGGGGCAAAGTTGCTTCAAGAAAGAGAAGACGGGGGAATCGTCGCGTATCCTTTCACGGGCGAGCAGGGGGCAATACTCTCAGCGTTTCGTACGGACGCCCTTGCCCTTATGAAAGAGAAATGCGGTGGACCCTATACCATCGTGCGTGAGGAGGAAACGAAGGGGCGATCTCGTATCATCAGCCCGGTGCCAGGCGCTCAGGAGGTTGTGGAAGAGCGCCGGTGGGGCATCCAATTCCAATGTAAGTGAGGCAGTTTACTCGATCTCAAGCCTTCACCTGAGCCGTGACCCTCGGAGAAACGAGAGACCCTTTCAGCGGCCTCCAGGTTCAACTGGGAAACCTGCCGCGAGCCAGGCATTCATGCTCCCGGTGACATTGTAGACATGGCGGTAGCCCAAATCGGCCAGTGTCTCTGCTGCAATGTTGCTCCGATGGCCGGACTGGCAATAGACGACCAGATGGTCATCGAGCTGGGCTCCGATGTCCCGATGCCGAGCCTGAATTTCCCTGAAGTCAATGTTCAGATCGGTTCCAGGAATGAATCCTGCCGCATGTTCCTCCGCAGATCGAACATCGATCAAGATGAAACCCTTCTGCGGCATCGAATACGCCTTGGTCAAGCCGGCGCGCAACTGCTGGACCGTGAGTTGGTAGGAATGATGGGCTGATACACCGTTGATCAAAATCATAGACAGCAGAAACAAACCGAGAACAGCGACGACCATGCGTAGGATCATAGCGGGCCTCCTCTCAACAGACAGAGTAGTGAATCGTTTGTCTGGGGTCATCCTCATGAGTATGTATGATAGGGAACGCAAGAAGATCTGGTCAAGTCTCGCCATCCTCTTTTTCATCGCCTTGGCCGGTTGTGGCGAAGGGGCAAAACTACTTCAGGAAGGGGAAGATGGGGGGATTGTTGCGTATCCCTTCACAGGCGAACAGGGATCGATGCTTTCCTCGTTTCGTACAGACGCTCTCGCCCTCATGAAGGAGAAATGCGGTGGACCCTATAGCATTGTACGCGAAGGGGAAACAAAAGGACGAACTCGCATTATCAGCCCGGTACCGGGCTCGCAGGAAGTCGTAGAGGAACGCCGGTGGGGCATCGAGTTTCGCTGTAAGTAGAAGCGTAGGAACTATTTGAGAGCTGGGGCAAGTCTTTTGATAGACTGGAAATCTCTAATTGTAAGCAAACTAATTAGCTTTACGCCTTCTTTTTCTAGACTCTTTTCGCCGTCTTGTTCTTGTCGATCAACTATCACCAAAGCGTGATCAACTACTAATCCAGCTTGTCGTGCTGCTTCGACTGCCTGAAGGATTGACCCACCACTCGTAAGAACATCGTCAACAATTAATGCCCTATTCCCTGAACTTACGATTCCCTCAATCTTCTTTCCAAGCCCATGTCCCTTAGCCTGCTTTCTAACAACGAAATTCGGCCACCTCTGCGCATGTTGCAGACCATATTGTGAAATGATCGCTGCTATAGCAATTGCGCCAAGCTCTAACCCACCGATACAATCGAACTTAAGATTTTTTACTTTTTCAAATGAAAACTCGCCTATCTTGGCTAATACTATTGGATCTGCCACCACTGTCCTGCAATCCACATAAAACTCGCTTTGCACTCCGGAGGAAAGCTGAAACTTGTTTGTCGGATCATGCTTAAAGGAGTTCGTCTTTTTGAAATGCTCGATGAGTTCAGCTTTTAGATCTGGCATAGGACACCACCATATTTTGTGGTTAACAGCAGATAGAGCCCAACGGGATAGTGTTAATTTTGGTCGCCCCTTATAGCACCAGATATATCTAATAATCAAAAATTTTCTAACCGTTATCAGTATATCAGCCAGTTTCTTTCTTGTTCACCATAATAATAACGTCTGACAGGCAGGGCGTTCAGACTAACCTCCCGGTCAGGGCTTGTAATCGGTGTGTTCGGAGGGTTTGCCTCCATGCGAGAACGTATGCGTGTACGCGATCACCTGCCAGATCTGCTCTTCTGAGAGGTACGACTTCCAGGCCTTCATTGTCGTCTTTGGAACCCCTTCCGCCACTCGCCAGTACCAGTAGCTGTCTGAGAAACGGCTGGTGTTTTCCTGGTCACGAAGCCCTCTCCCACTTTTTACCGGTTCACCGTCCTTATGGCAACTGCGACAGCCCTCCATAGAGTAAACCTGACTTCCCTCCTCGATGACTTTAGGGTCCGTCCACCAGCCAGCCGGCATATGTTTGTCGGCATAATTGGCCGGAACTGGAGCCAATGGCATGAGTTTCCCCGAGGACGCCATCCCTCCTGAAGGAGTCAGGACAGGATTCTTCGCACAACGGAACCCGCTGTTGAAGTTCCGGTACGAGGGTGAGTCGTAGTCGGGAGCCAACGGTATGTTGAAGTCCCGGCGCGCAGATCGCAGGTGCTCCGGAGCCAGGTCCCATGAGCCGCCCCGCAACACTCTGTATTTACCATTTTCCGGCCCCTTCGGGTTCTGCGGCGGACTGGTCGTGTAATAGTCCGGGTCATACCAGTCGCTCACCCATTCCCAGACATTCCCCGCCAGATCATAGATCCCATAGGGGCTCTTGCCGTCTTTCAATTGCCCCACCGGCACCAGCGCGTCATGGTTGTTCCACTTCTCCTTCCCATAGTTCGCCCGGAGTGGATCGGGTGGCTCATTGCCCCACGGATAGATCCGCCCATCCGCCCCCCGTGCCGCCTTCTCCCACTCCGCTTCCGTCGGCAACCGCTTGCCGGCCCACTCGCAATAGGTGTTCGCATCCGACCAGTCGACATTCACGACCGGTCGCTTCTGATGGGGCGGCTGGTCCATGGTTGGCCACATTGGCGGCCCGTTCACGCCCTTGGCCTCCAGAAACTTTGCATACTGCCCGACCGTCACTTCATACTTGTCGATATAATAGGCATCGAGAGAGACCCGATGGGCGGGCTTTTCATCGTCACCACCGTCGTTGCTCCCCATGGTGAATTCCCCCGCCGGCACGAGCACCATCGGTGTCCCATCTTTACCGGTGATTTCCTGCTGCTTCGCCTGCGCCGGGCCCGCGACCCACGCGACGAACATGAAGGCCGTCAGTAAACCGAGAACACGCAACCGCAATTGTCCCCGTTGCCTCATCCCCTTGCGTCTCCTTCTTGCCGTTTTGCCGTCGGTCAACTTCCTTGTGATTGCCCTGTTGTCGCTGGTTGACCACGACCCTGTTCAGGAAAAGCGCTGCACCTGCTCCGTCAACGTGCGTGCGACAAGTTTCAGGTCGAAGGGCCAGGCGTAGCGGAGTTCGACCCCGGGATACTGCGGCCGCAGATGGTCGAGGATTTCTGGAATTTCCACCTCCGAGTGAGAGCCGCCTGGCGTAAACATTGTCGTGGTGACGGTAATGTGGGTCGCGCCCTTCTTGATCAGAGCCTCCACCGATTCTTCCAACGTCGGCGCACAGAATTCGTTGTAGGCCACGGCAAAGAGTACGTCTCCCAGATTCGCTCGCAATTGAGCCGCCACCGCTTCAAGTCCTGATTGATAGGGATCAGTCTCCGGCGTCCTCGGCCACTGGCGGATTTTTGTGTCCAATTCATGCTCTTCTGCCGACATCGGCATGCCTGCCGCCCGCCGCTGCCCTTCCAACCGTTTCAGTTTCGTGACGAGTTCAGATGGGCATCCTTTGGGAATGCCGCCGTGTCCAACTAGAATCACCCCTCGTGTCGTGGTCGCCATTTCATCGCTCTCCTTGTTGATATTCGCGTCTGTTCGCACTCATTTTGAACTCGTCGGTGCCTCTAGATATTCCTGTAAGTTGGTCTTGCCGTAGCGACTGTCCGGGTACACTTTTCGAATGAATCCAGCCACCAGAGCCATCACCTTTTTCACCGCGGGTGTCTTCTCAGGATCTGTGGCAGGCAAGAGACGAACGGTGATCGCCTTCTCGTGAAGCTTAAGCTGGACAAAGAAGGTACACGCAACCCCGTTTTCGATCGCAACCGAATCCAGCAGCGCGTCTTTGCCGCTCCGTGCAAGAAAGAACTCCTGGACCTTGAGGATCTCGCTCCCCGCCCGATGAATGATCGGGGTGAAAACCTGATATAAGCCCTGCAGATCCCCGGCTTCTTCTATGACAACATGCGGCATGCTTCATCCTTTCTACACATGATTGCGTAACATGAGTTCCTTCGGATGCGGATTGAGATAGACCTGATCACGAATATAGCCGACATCGAAGATCTGGACGTAGTGCTTGATCAGTGTCAGAGGGACAATCAAGGGCGTGAGTCCGTGATGATAATCGCCGATCGCACCCAACAGCTCGGCCTTCTCGGGAGCGCTGAGCCGCTCCTTGAAATACCCCAGGATGTGCTGGAGCACGTTCACGTGCTTCCGCACCGTTGCCTTCACCGACAGGGTCTTCATGAACAGATCGCCATACCGGAGTGCGAGTTCCTTCGGAGGATGCCGTTCCGCCTCCCCAACCAGCCGCCCGAGCACTGCGCATTGTTGCGGGTGATGGGCTAAGAGCAAGTATTTATGGATTGTGTGGAACTGCACCAGGGTCTGCCTCGTGACTCCGCTCTGAACGAGATCCTGCCAGCGGTGGTAACAAAAAACACGCTCGATAAAATTCTCCCTCAGCGTAGAATCGTAGAGCCGCCCTTCTTCCTCGACGGGAATAAGCGGAAACTCCCCGATAAAGGCGCGCGCAAATAGCCCGACCCCATTCCGATTGGGCATCCCATCCTTATTATAGACTCGAACTCTCTCGATGCCGCAGCTCGGCGAACCCTTCTTAAAGACATAGCCGGATAGATCCAGCTCCATAAGTTGCGCGATACGATTTGTGGTCAACGTTTCCAGTGCGCGCGTGTGATCAGTCCCACTCTTGATCGTCAAGAGTCGGGGATTCTGAGGATCGCCGACCAGCCGCATCGCCTCGCGAGGAGTGCCCAGTCCTGCCTCTACCTCCGGACAGACCGAGACCCACTCCACATAGCGGCCAAACACATCGGTCAGAAAACTGTCCCTCTTATGTCCCCCATCGAACCGGACTTCGTCTCCGAGGAGACAACGGCTGATTCCAAGACGGAGCGGCG
>JBDTSF010000352.1:0-18103 GCA_039931295.1 Nitrospirota bacterium
GTCCACTGCTGCCGGTAATAATTAATGTTCCCAACCCCGTTTCAATCGTCGGTGTATCTTTCATAACCCTACTCGTTCGTCGACTATAGGACTGACCTGTGCAGGCGTGCCTATGCGGGTCTCTTTATCTTTGATGCGCGTGCTCAGCCTGAGCCGTTTTAGATTACGATAGTGGCGACAGGGCCGATGCCGATGCGTTGATCCATAGCAATTTCTACATGATGGCTTGGACAATGATCTGTTGTTTCCTTAAAGGTCCTTGTTCGTATTCGTCGAAGCAGGCTTTCACGTTTTCAAAAAGATCGTCGTTCAATATCGCAGACATGGATGGAACCCTCCATAGTTCCTCCTGTCGTGAAAGAATTAAAAAAAGTCTGACTTGCACTCTGCCATGACCTGGAAAATTACATAGCTAGGTAAAACCCCTGGCTTTGAGAAAACATATACTCCTTCGCGCCAGGGCGCTATCCCGGTTCGACCACAGGCGTGGGAACTGGACGTTCCGTCAGAATTCACCTCGCACACGACCCGCCACAACCATGCTCCGAATCGTGCCAGAATTTTTTGCTCTGCTAAGTAGATCTTGGTTGTGGTGGACCGCACAGGAGTAGAAATATTCCAAGTCATAGCCCTCGGCAAAAGCGCGTCGATTGTGCCGGATACATTGGTTGGCCGAGCGTGGCGCACATCGCTCCGCCAACTTCATCCGGCAGGTTCTCTTGAAGGGGCGGCTTTTGATGTCGTGGTGCATTCACTCTGGGCAGACAAAAAGAAGTTGACCCACCACCGCCGTCGACTCGGCTCGCGCTTGTGTGTCAAGTGCCAGCTGGCGCACCAACTACTCTCGCGCAGCGTATACACCAACTTGACTGGCTTTCCCCCCCCGCTGGATCTGCCGACGATGGCGAATGACTAGTGTGCGCCGCGTTAACGTCCCCTGCCGTGTGATACAGACCAAACCAAAGTAGCAATCGACAAGACACGAGACCGATGATTTTAGAAATGGACACCTTGAGAGCCTTCTAGACCGTGTGCGGCATTGATTCAAACATGAGCCATGGCACCACGGCTTCGATAGCGGCAAATGCTCATCAACCTCCACTGCAAGCAAGTCGATTCGCAGAAGACTCCCTCGCGTGCGTCATCGTCATAGCGCTTTTTCTCCCGTTTCGCCGGTGCTAATCCGCACTAATTCGCTGATGCCACCTACGAAGATTATCCCGTCGCCGGCTTTGCCGGTTTGCGAGCTACGCATAATGGTGTCGATAACGCCCTGCGCCTCGTCATCCCCGACAATTACTCGCATGTTCACCATGGGCACAAATTCGGGCGTAAACTCGGCTCCACGGTAGATTTCACGCTCCCCTTTCTTGTTTCCGAATCCGTTGACTTTCATCACTGTCAACCCCCGCACACCCACTTGTATCAATGCACTTTTAACGGCATCCACCTTGGAGGAATTCAAGATGGCTTCAATGATCTTCATACCAATGCCCTCCCTTTCCAGAAGTATCTATTAATTGTGCCAGGGTTTTATTGGCAAAATCGCCAGTTCACTTTCTTCACTCTGACTCATCGGTTGCACAAATTCTTTGAGAATGCTGCACCCTAAATTATCGCCAGTGGACCTGTGCGGGAGTGAGAGCCTAATGCAATATCGTGTCATGCATGTGGTGTCATGTCTGTGCCATATTGCTCAGTGCGTATGGGGATGGAAATACGAAAGCTTAACCAGAGATTCGAGGAAATCCTGCGTGAGGATCAGTTCGTTCTCTTTTCGAATCGAGCTTCCTTATCCCAACTTCGCATATTCGCGATGTCCCTCGGGCATCCATGCGGCCACTGTCTCTCTGACAAACGTATGGAAACAGCGGGGAAGATGACCGAGCACCTTCGCTTGTAAAGCAAAGTCCACTTCACTCGCCCGGAGCCCATGGTGTTGAAAGAACTCATACATGAGTCTCAGATCCGTGACCAACCAGCCTGGCAGCCTGTGCGTAGCCTTTTCCCCCCAGACATCGAGATCATTTCCGCCGTACCGGATTTCGCGCTTGAGGGAGCGGGTGTAGATGTCGGCCACGTCCTGACCGCTTAATCCTTCCGCGCCGATCAACGGATAACAATGGAACTCATGTCCTGTTTGGGTCAGGGTCGCAACCACGGCATCCGCAATATCTCGCGCGTCCACGCGATTCAGGCCGATGTCCCCGATCGGCTGCGGATAGATCCCTTCCTTTAGAATCGACTCGCGATACACCAGGTCGTTCTGAAAAAAGTTATTCGCCATGATCACCGTGAACGCCATCCCCGAATCTCTGAGCGCCCTCTGGATCTCCATCTTGGACTTGAAATGGGGAATATAGGGAGCCTGCTCTGCGTGATAGACTGACAGATAGACAAGGTTCCGGACACCGGCGCGGTTCGCTGCCGCCACGACCGCCAGCCCCTCTTCTGTTTCCGTCGAGCTGAGTGGTGTGACCAGAAATACACGATCGATTCCTCTCATGGCCCAGCGCAGTGTCTCCGGCTTGTGGAGATCTCCAATAATGCCGCTGGCCCCAAGTGGGAAGCCATCGGCCTTGTCAGCCGAGCGGGTGAGGACATGTACCTGTTCTCCTTTGGCCACAAGACCCTGCACCACATAACGTCCAATCATCCCAGTCCCGCCGATCACGAGAATGCTCATTGTGTTATGTCTCCTTCGTGACAGAAAGCCACCAACAACTCATCACCCCGCGTAAAGAAATGGGAGCGTGTCTTCCGCAGTCGCCGGTCGTTTACAGAATTTCTGGAGGCCCGCTAGGATACACTCTGGATTGCCCCAGTCACTCCAGAAGACATTGCTCATCTCCAACATCGCAAGCCGCTCCGGAGCGCACTGGAGTATGTGCGAGGAAAAGTTTCGACGCGGCATGACGTCATAGATTGCGTCGAGGACCCGTAGTTCTTCGGTTCTTGCGATCACTTTCTTCAGCCGTTCGAAGAGGGGCATCATTTCTGGAAAGCACTTCCATCCCAGGCTCCAGAGTTCTTTTCCTTTGGCGGCACACATCGTTGTGTTCCAGAGGCTGCCCGTGGCTCTCGCGTTGCGAACTGTGCCCTCGTCTAGTTTTTCAAAGAACGTTTCCACCGCGTGGATGGCAGCCTTTCCTATCCGACCAAGAACTTGCCACGGCTTGATCCAGCCATACTCCAGTTCCAGACTATCCGGCTTTGCCGCAAGCAGGACCGTTCGTCCCCCCAGTCCGGTGCTTCCCTGCACCGCCTGCTCCACTGCGGACAGAAATAGGTCTTCCGGCGAGATGAAATGATCCGATGGATAGATTACGACGGTTGCTTGCAGATCACAGGCCAGGATATAGGTGAGGGGGAGATAAATTCCGGCCGTTATGTCGACGTTCGTTGGCTGCAACAACACCATGCCGACCGGCCGACCATCGAGTTGGAGCCAGACTTCATGTTGATGGTGCCGGGCTGCCACCACAACCACTCGCTCCCAGGGGGTCAGTCTGGCTGGGCGGTCGAGCGTATGCTGGAACATCGAGCGAGAGCCGACGAAAGTACAGTACTGTTTCGGTTTTTCGCAGCCGAGCCAATGCCGGATGAATTCCTTGGTCCGTACCCCGTCACCGCCTGCCAGGACAATCGACCAGACGTGCTTTCGTTTATTATCATCCGCCATACTATCCTCCTCTCACGACCTCCCCTGTCCATTCGTTTTATGTCCGTTGTTACGGGTCATGTGAGTTCGCCCAACAAGCCTGTTCTCATAGAGTACCTGGGCCTCGCCAGCCGTTCTGTTTGGCGTTCGACCGGCGGCTGGATTTGGTTCTGCAAGATCACGGGATCGACACGGTGCCCGCATTGCACGCAGCGGAGGGACTCGATATGGTGTTGACCGGTGTTATGTAAGTCGTAGTACCACTCGTTCACGAGCAGGCCTGAACAACGAGCACAGCATCTCGTCGAGAGCTGCTTGCTTGCCGGAGGAGGTTGATTGGCATGTTCTTTATCGTTCTGCCTCATCGTTCCACTGGACTCTGGCTCTGCTGTCGCCATTCTCCGTGCCATGATTCAACCTCCCGGTTATTGGTTCGATGCGATATGTGCGTGACTTCCGAGCATCACAGTGTCCTTAATAATCTATGGTGTTAGTGTAGCTCGGTCACATGATCGAACCATGAAGAAACCATGAAAACTTCTTCATCAAACTCTGAATGGATGGAAACGCACAGCCAAGGCCTGGCCATGACTCGCGATGTGAAGGAGAGTTACCTCAACCAGCGAGAAGCACCAAAAGAAGGTTCCGTGAAAAACGAGTGCGTTCGCCGGCGCCACCATTCCCGCGAGCATTTGTCGATAGCCCTTCGACCCCGGCACGCAGTCGTCTTCATTCAATTCCTCCTCCCCAGAGAGAGCTGATCGACAGGCCCGATCGCACCGAAACTATTCACTGTGTTCATCCGGTTATCGAGCGGATCGGACCGGCCATCTATACTTAAGGTGGAATATCTTCCGGATACCTCCTCGCCCCATTTTCCCACCACGAGCCACGTCATGATTCCTAACAAAAAAGGCCCGGAGAGTACCACGAAGCAAAAGAAGAGGATGATTCCCATGGGTTGCAGCCTCACACGAATACAGCCACCATGTTGTATATCTCTGACTCATCGCCGATGAGCAGCAACTGGTTCTTCATGATGTTGGTTCTGACTGAGGGGCAACACTCGGTCCATCCGGCGCATTTGATAATTCAAGCCGATTCGACGGAGCGCGACTAAATTATTTCGGCTCAGCCGGTCGACTGCGAGAAACACTTGCGCCCAACTAAAGTCTGGCTGGTTGATGATGAGGTCGTCCATCGTGAGCACTTCATGTCGTTGAAGCATGTTCAGAACGGCTTCGTCTGCATCGGCATTTCCTTTGCCCATGATCTGGTCCTCCTTTTCCAATGGCCCACTTTTCTATGCACCAATTCGCTCCATTGTGTGCTGCGGTGTTCCCTTAACGATCGAGTGGCCTGCCTGCCTCGTACCGGATACACTGAGTTTCGACATTCATGGCCACTAACGAATGCCTATCTGATTACACGCTCAGTGAGGCAGGACACGCCGAGAATCACCTCTGCAAGCCCCTCATCACCGCTGGAAATTCTCCCAAGGGTGGACCGAACTGAGGAACTGGCACTTGTTGAGGTTCAGCCTGAGATTCATACTGGACTGAATTTGCCACGGGCAGGTCGAGCAAATTATCGAGCCGCTATGCACCCCGCCTGTTCTTGATCGTAGCCCCACTCAGCGTGCCCGCCTATCCATTCACCAGCGTACGCACCATTCATTTCGTCTCCAGCTGAAGCCGCATTGTCTGACACACCAAGGCCCAGCAAGAAGCCACAAGGATATATGTCTGTCGTTAGAGGCCATGCATCGTCACCCAACAAGACTGTCCTCATGGAGTCCTTCACTCGATCTGGCGAATAGACAGCAGGTATCTCTCATCGTTCACTTCTTTCGCCTTCGCCTCAACACGATCTCCCCGGCCAATGAAGCTGCCCATCTTGGTGGTTTGATCGATATGCAAATCCGCTACCTTACCGTCAAAGCGTTCGACGACAACGGTGTCGCCTTTAAAGCTCAGCACTTCACCCTTGATGGTCTCGATGCCTTGCCGCGTTTCTTCATCACACTTGACGAGATTAGGTTGACCACCTTTCCGATCAGCACAGGGGTCAGGCCCCATTCTCTGTCTTGCTTGCGCGATATCGGACAGACTCAGGCACAGCACGAGACTCCACAAGACGACACCGATGATTTTTAAAATGGATATCATGAGAGCCTTATTGGTTAAATGGCACGTATCATGTACCTATTCCCCTACGCTCGCTGTCGAGTGTTTAAGTTGTCTGGTCTGGGGCACTGCTTGCCATACCAGACGACACAAGGTATCGGCGTCGTTGCCATCAGTGCTATGGCGATCAGGATGTACATCGATGCACTACCGTACAAGCTTATGAGAGACGGTTAAGGAAAGGGACGATGGGTTCGTCTAGGTCGCACCGGACACCCGAGCATCAAGCAGACCTTCTATCTCCTCTCGTCCATGTACCGGACATATATGTGTTTTCGTCAAATCGTGCTTATGGAACCAACAGGTCGACCGCCAGGAACCAGTATCACCGGTAAGCCTTTGCTCATCTCCTGCTAGAGACTCGAATGTCATAAGGATTTTGCTGGTTGTTCCTCTGGTGTGGTGGATTCTGGAGCGTTTGTTTCTCCGGCGACGATGTCATGGGTCAGAGCGCGTGTGACAATGCGCACCTGGTTTCCTTCAAGTAACGCAACACTGGGGTTGTTCACAATACGGTCGCTGGCTGAAAGTCCCTCTTCCACCTCGACAATTTTGTCCATGAGTCTATTGACTTTAATGGTTTTCAAGTGGAGGCGGTTGTCGTCCCTTACCACAGCCACTTGAGTGCCGTGCTCCTGGAACACCAACGCAGTCAAGGGTATTGTGAAGGCTTGTTCTGCGACCGGCGTCGTAAGGTGGACCTCGCCGTAGGAGACGGGCCAGAGTGCTCGGTCCTCATTGTCGATCGTGAACACAGTGGTCGCAGTGTGCCTACCTACATCATATCCATCGACAACCGTCAGAAACTTGAAGTTGAAATGCCGGTGAGGCAATTGCGGCACGGTGACGTCAGCCGTCAGCCCCGAATGAAGAAATGGTCCGAATGTCTCCGGCACATTTACAAAGAGACGCAACTTATCGACGACGGCCACCGTAAACAAGTTACTTTTCGCGTTGGGGATGTCAATGTTGCCCTCCTTACTGACCAAGTCACCGACGTTGATGTTACGCTGGGTCACGACACCGTCAAATGGCGCTATGATCTTTTTTAATCCCATGAATGCCTCGATGTTCTTGACCTTTTGCTCTGCAGCCATCACTACCGCTGCCTGGGCTTTCATGTTCTGCTCCTGGACGGTGCGTTTCGCTGTTACCTCAGCGAGCCGGTACTTGGCACGTTCCGATTCTAGATCTGCCTGAGCCTGCCGATATGCGGCATCGAGATCCGGCGTGTCGATTTCGGCAAGGACGTCGCCTGTCTTCATGTGGTCTCCATAGTCCTTGTGCAACATCCCCACATAGCCCGTGACCTGCGCGTAGATCGGCGCTTCGTACCAACCGAAGATACTGCCGGGAAGCACAATAGTTTTTGTCGCGGGCACCGGCTTGGGGGAAACAACGGCCACGGTGGGGATGGCCTCTCCGCGAGTCGTGTCGTGCAGCGAGGAGGCGTCGCTTTTGGCATCGTACATCCGATAGCCGAGATAGAGTCCACACAAAAGAATGACCGAAATGACGATACGTGTTCTAATAGATATCGTTCTCATGAGACTTCCTCCTTTTGCCGAGCCATACGCCTGTCGTAAATGATTGCATACACGCAGGGTACGAAACCGACCTGAAAAAGGTACTGCGCCAGGACTTCCATCATCACATAGCGTGCCTGAACGAAGCGCTCCGCGGCCGCCTGCAGATCCGTATTCGTCGCCAGGGCCAGGTCGATGAGCCGGTTCAGCACCGGATCGTCGTACAGTTTCCACCAATCCGGACGGAGTTCGGCATCGGCCGGCTTCGCCTCCACAAAAGGACTCGACCCATGCCATGAGGCAGGGACGACATATTGAGGTGGATTATACGAGGGTGACAAATCGACTGCCGGGAACCAATTGCAAACGAGAAGGGTGAGCGCCGGCAATACGAAGCTAGCGCAGAACGTCTCGGCGCGACTGGTACGAGACACCGCTACTCTCGATGGTACGCGCTCGTACATCATTTGGACGTGACTTTCTTGATCGGGGAATCCGTCGGCGGGGGTTCATCTGACATCTCATATCCTGGTGCGGGCGTGACGATGACCACCTTGTCGCCTTCTAGCAACGCGGCGCTGGGGTTATTGATAATATGGTCGCTTACGGAAATCCCTTCTGTCACCTCGATGGCATTGTCGAGGACTCTGTTCATGGCGATTGATTTGAAATGCACGCGGTCGCCCTCACTTACCATGGCTACCTGCGCGCCATGCTCCTGGAAGATCAACGAGGTAGTTGGAATGGTGAGAATGTTCTTGTCGACCGGAGCCGTGATATGGACGGTTGCGTAGGAGCCGGGCCACAACGCCCCGTCCTCGTTGTCAATCGTGAAGACCGTGATAGCCGTACGCGTGCTGACGTCGAACCCACGAGCGACGGTCAGAAACTTGCCGGTGAAATGACGATTGGGCAATTGTGGCACTGTCACGTCGGCTGTCAGGCCTGGCTGGAGAAAGGGTCCGAACGCCTCAGGCACGCTGACGAAGAGGCGCATCTTACTGACGTCAGCCACGGTAAAGAGGTCCCTGATTGCGCCGGGGCCACCTTCAGAGCTACTGTCTTTATTGACGTAGTTCCCAACGTTGATGTTGCGCACGGTCACCACACCGTCATAGGGCGCGACGATCGTCTTGAACTGGATGAGCGCCTCGAAATTCTTGACGTTCTGCCCCGCCGCGTTGACTCTCGCCGCTTGGGCTTTTGCCTCTTGAACCTGCACCGAGATCGACTGTTCCGAGACCGCATGGAGCTGGCGCATCGCCATGTAGCGTTTCGCGGTCAGTTCGGCCAGGACATTCTTGGCACGCTCGGTTTCCAGATCCGCCTTGGCTTGGGCATATTGGGCGTCGAGAGCCGGGGCGTTTATTTCAGCGAGGACGTCGCCCTTCTTCACCAGCGCGCCGTAATCCTTGTACCACATCTTCACATAGCCGGAGACCTGCGCGTAAATCTGTGCCTCATACCAGGCCTGAATATTGCCGGGCAGCGTAATCGTCTCCTCCGGCGGCAACAGCGTTGGGCTGATCACGGACACCCTCTGGATGGAGTGGTCAAGCGTGTTCTCTTGCAGAACTGCCGCAGCGATTCCGCCTTCATAGTAACGGTAGCTGAAATACACTACGCATACGACGATCGCTAGAATGATCAGGCCTTTCCCACGCAGGCTATTCATATCAAACATGCTCCTTTTGGCTAGCGGTTTGCCGGTTGTAGACCATGGCGTACATGCAGGGCACAAAATATAGGGTAAACAGGGTGGCGATCAGTAAGCCGCCCATGACGGCGCGACCCAACGGCGCATTCTGAGAGTTCGCCATCGACATCGGAAGCATCCCTATGATCATGGCCGCGGCGGTCATGAGCACCGGTCGGATCCGAGCCGTTCCGGCCTCCATCGCGGCCCGTATCGCGTCGCCATGGACAGCGATCCGCTCGCGGGCGTAGGACACGAGCAGGATTGAATTGGCCGTTGCCGCGCCCATCGTCATGATCGCGCCCATCAGCGCCGGCACTGAGATGTTCGTATGGGTCACGAACAATGCTACTGCGATCCCCGCCAGCGCGCCGGGCAAGGCCATAATGATGATGAAGGGATCGAGCCAGGATTGAAAGTTGACGACGAGCAGCAGATACACCAGCACGACCGCGGCAATGAGACCGAACAACATTTCACGAAGCGCGGCGCGCATCACTTCGGCTTGGCCGCGAATTTCGATCTTCGCCCCCCGGGGAAGCTCCGACTCCATGCTGTGGATGACCTCCTCGGTCTCTTTCAGGACGGAGTTGAGGTCGCGTCCCTCGGCTGACACATAGACGTCGATAAGCGGCATGATATTTCCGTGCGTGATCGCACCGGGCGTGCCGATTGCTGAAATCTTCGCCAAATTGCCGAGGAGCTGCACATTTCTCACACCGTCCGATGATTCGGTCTGCTCGCGACTCACCGGGACAATGTTAAGATCTTTGATGCTCGTGAGCTGCGCCTGCGGCGTGTAGACATTGATCCGGTAGGACATGCCGGTCTTGCGGTCGAGCCAGTATTTCTGATCGATCTGTTGGCTGCCGGTGGTGGTCACAAGCACGTTGTTGCCGAAGTCCGTCTGGTCCAGGTTCACGCCGAGCGCAAACTTACGGTCGGACTCGGCGAGCAGCGTCGGCATACCCATCGGCTGCTGAACCACCACGTCGCTGGAGCCGGGGATCTGTCGCAACTTGCCGGCCAATTTGCGGGCGAACTCGTGGTTGCCATAGAGATCCGGGCCGTTAATCTGCACGTCGATCGGCGAAAGAGAGCCGAAGTTCAGAATCCTTGCGGTAAGATCGGCCGGCTGGAATGTGAATTCGGTCCCAGGATAGCGCTCTGTCAACCCCTTACGGAGAATATCTCGGTACTCCCACACCGGCGACTCTTCATTCTTCAGCGCAATCGTAAGGTCACAATCCTGGGTGCCGACCGTCGGCGTCGGAATGAAGGCGAGGTTATGCGCCCCGACCGGTATGCCGCAATTGCTCACGACGTCTGCGACCTGGCCGGGTAGCAACCGTTCAACGTCCTTCGCGACCAGGGACGTGATACGGGCGGCAACCTCGATACGCGTGCCGAGCGGCGCGCGCATGTGCATCTGCATGATCCCTGACCGGATCTCGGGGAAAAACTCGCGCCCGTTGAAATAAAAGAGGACGAGGGAGCCTGCCGCAATTGTGAAGGAGACGACGACGAAAGGGACACGATGAGCGATCGCCTGTTCGAGCTGCGCATTGTAGCCTTCACGAAACTGATCGAAGCGTTGTTGGAACCCCAGCTGGAAGCGGGTAAAGATATTCTTCGACGATTCCGCTTCGGGCTGTCCGCCGTGAGCGGGCGTGTGGTGAGCCTTCAGAATATACTTCGCCATGGTGGGCACTAGCGTGTACGTCAGAATAAATGAGGCGACCATCGCGAAGATGACCGCCTCTGCCATCGGCGGGAACACCCAGCCGGAGAGCCCGCTCAGATGGAACAGGGGAACCCACACAACCGTGATCGCGAGCGTGGCGACGAACACCGGGAGAACAATTTGATTCGCGGCGTCGATGATCGCTGTTTCCAGCGGCTTACCCGTCTCGAGGTGCGTATCGATATTTTCGATCATGACGGCGGCGTTGTCGACGAGAATGCCGACGGCCAGCGCCAAGCCGCCAAGGGTCATGACATTGATTGACTCTCCGAGTATGTGCAGGCAGATGAGCGAAGCGAGGATCGAGAGCGGGATTGAGGTGAGCACGATGACCGTCGGCCTCCAGGAGCCGAGCAACAGCAACACGATGAAGCCGACCAGCGCGGCGGCGATCACCATTTCGTGCACGACATCCGCAATCGCCTGCTTCACGAAACCCGAGGCGTCGATGAGGAGCTTCACCTTCACGCCCTCGGGCACAACCTCCTGGATGCGCGGGATGATGTCCTTGATCCCCTGCACCACCTCCAGCGTCGATGCCTCGCTGCTCTTCATCACGACGATGATGACGGCCTGCTGGCCATCCACCACCACGGCGTTCGTTTGCACCCGGCCGGCGAGACGCGTCACGCTGACGTCGCGCAAATGGATCCAGGCATTGCCCTCCTTCTTGATCGGGATGTCGTCGAAGTCCTCGATCTTCAGCGGTTGCGAGTTGGTCAGGACGATCCAGTCGGTTGACTTGATCTTGATGTCCCCCCCCGGCAGCACGAGATTCTGCCTACTAAGAGCTTGGTGGATATCCGCCGGGGTGAGGTGACGGGCGAGCAATTTCTGCTGATCGAGATTGACCATCACCTGCATGTCCTGGCCGCCGTAGGGATGCGGCAGAATCGCGCCTGGTATCGTAACCAGGAGGGGTCGGATTCGCATAATACCGAGGTTATAGAGCTCCGCCGGTGTGTGCGAATCGGAGGTGATTTGCAATGTGGCCACCGGCACTTGAGAAGGGAACAGACGCATGATCATGGGCGCGTTAATATCCGGCGGCAGGGCCTTGACAGTCGTCTGCCCAATCGCCGTGATATCGGCTTCGCTGCCGCCCAGGTCGACTCCGTCCTCAAGATAAATATTGATAATGGAGTTGCCGAATAAGGAATTGCTCCAGATGTACTTGATGCCTTCGACCGTCTGGGTCAGGTAGCGTTCAAACACATAGGTGATACGGCCTTCGACATCCTGCGGCATAAGGCCGTCGTAGATCCAGACTACAGAGCTGACGGGAATTTGGATAACCGGAAAGACGTCAGTCGGTGCTTCGAACACCGCCATCACTCCGAACACCACGATGAGGATGGCCAGCACAACAAAGGTGTACGGCCTTTTCAGAGCAATGAGGACGAGATGATTCATGTGCGAAACCTCCTCCAAGTGGTTTGACGGCCTAGTCGTTCACGAGCAGCTCCGCGTAATAGGTGCAGGATTTCGTGGCGAACTCGCTTAAAATGTTGAATGGCATATTCACTTCCGCTTTCTGCCATAATTCCATCTCGCCTTGCTTTTCCTTCGAATCCGTCTTCCGTCCCACGATTCAGCTCCCAGTTGTTAATTCGACGCGATTGCTCTTAGCTTCAGAACGTCACGACATCATTACCCTTAGTGGCACTGTAGCTCCATCACATGATGGGTCCATGAAAAAATCATGAAACATTTTTCATCGACGCCACGAGTCCCTCGTTCTTTATTCGTATTCCATATCGAGAAGGAGCTAGGCCTCGCACGAATGGTATGCGCCGTTTTCATGCAGTGATCCTACAGCCAATTTCATGCATTCGGTGAATCAAAATAGTCTCCTAGTAAACTTTCATAAGAGACCTGTAACTTTCCACAGTAGTATCTACTCGTGGAAACCTCTACCCTCTCTCTTGAACCAAGATCATCGAACAGGGATGGAGGTTCATATCCCTTCTCCACTAATCCATCTGTCGATATACGGTACGGCCACGAGCATGGGCAGATGCGTCGCCTGTGCATCAACGCGGACACGTTCGCATCGTGAGACCGACTGTTCATCATTCCACTCGCTCGGCCTGAACCCGTTTGTCGCGATCGCAGAACACAATCCGATGGGCCTATCACCGGCGATCGTTGGGAGGGGGACTCTCGCGGCAGGGAGCCGTAGTCTAGCTCTTGCCGTAGATCCCTTCGGGGATGGATAATGACCACGAGGAAGAATGGAATGAGTCCCGAGTCAACCAGACGCCTGCTCATCCTAATCGTCGGATTTGGCCTCTGTGTCTTCGCCCTTGATTTGTATCTTCCTGTGGGACGCGGGAATTCCGTGCTCTACGGTGGGCTCGTCATTCTGTCCTTTCTCTTGCCATATCGGAAAGGCCCCCTGGTCACGGCGCTAATTTGTTCCGTCGTCGATATGACCGATATCTTTCTGACGCCGTCGATAGAAGACGCGCCACTGGAGATAATGGTTACCAATCGGTTGTTCAGCCTGACGGCGATTTGGCTCCCCTTGCTGTTCTTCCTGCATCGGCGGCGGGCCGAAGACCTGTTACTGCGGGCGCAGGATGAACTCGAAGAGCGGGTGGAGGCTCGCACACATGATCTCGCCACTGCAAATCAAGCGCTCGTCACGGAGAACAAAAAACATATGGAAACTGAGCAGTCGCTCCGAACGAGCGAGGCTGTATTGCAAGCAAATCAGCGCGAACTCCAGCAGAGCCGTGAAGATTTACAGGCCTTAGCGGGCCAACTGCTGACGGCGCAGGAAGAAGATCGCCGGAGAATTTCCCGCGACTTGCACGACGATATCAATCAACGCCTCGCCACGCTCTCGATGGCTCTCCGGCGGATGGAGAAAAATCCGTCCAGTGATTCAGAGACTCTTCGGGATCAAGTTCGACAGGTGTCCGAAAACCTGACCGCTATCTCGGGCGATGTGCGACAAATGGCCTATCGCTTTCATCCGTCCATTCTCGACGACTTGGGACTCGTGAAGGCCGTGGCCCGTCTGATCGATGAGCTTTCAGAGCTCACAGGCATCCCGATCTCCTTTGTGCATAAAGACCCGGCGGGCATACTGCCGTCCGAGGTGACCATTTGTCTCTATCGTGTCATACAGGAATGCCTCAGCAACATTCGCCATGCCAAGGCCTCACAAGTGGAGGTCGAGTTGATTGGCGAGTCCGATGGAGTCAGCCTCTCGGTCCGTGACAATGGCGTGGGGTTTGATAGTTCGCAGGGAGCTCAGATGAACGGGCACTTGGGCTTGCTGAGCATAAAAGAGCGCGTGCGCGCGGTAAGGGGAACGTTGGACGTGGAGTCAACACCCCTGAAGGGCACGGAGATCCGAGTAAATATTCCATTGGATTTCAGTAGTGTCCGGTTAAAACGAGCCCCATGATCTGGAAACCAAGAACTGGAGCGGGACTTGACGCGATGAAGGGTTGTGTCGATTTGAACGGCGAACGGCGGTTCTGGCAGTCTTCCGGTATTTCTCCCGGAGGAGGCTATGAACATCGGCAAAACGCTGTTTGCGCAACTGATGGATTTTTTGCCTTGGACGACCTTCACCCGCATCGTCGATCGACATGGTGGCGACCGCTACGTGAAGCTGCTCGCGTGTACCGAGCAATTCCTGGTGATGGCCTTTGCCCAACTGACCTACCGCGAGAGTCTGCGCGACATCGAGGCCTGTCTGTCGGCGCAGACCGCCAAGCTCTACCACATGGGCTTCCGGCACGAGATCAAACGCTCGACGCTCGCCGATGCCAACGAGACGCGGGATTGGCGCATCCATGCCGAATTTGCCCAATGCCTGATCGTGCAGGCGCGCAAGCTCTACCTCGGCGACCGCTTTGGCATCGAGTTGGAGCACACGACGTATGCGCTGGACTCGACGACCATCGACCTGTGCCTGTCGCTCTTTCCCTGGGCGCTGTTTCGCACCACCAAGTCGGCGGTGAAGATGCATGCGCTGCTCGACCTGCGCGGCAATATCCCCAGCTTCATCCACATCTCCGACGGCAAGCTGAGCGATGTCCATGTGCTCGACGTGCTGGTGTTGGAGGCTGGGGCGATCTACGTCATGGATCGCGGCTATCTCGACTTCGCCCGGCTGTACGTGTTGCACCAGGCACACGCCTTCTTCGTGACCCGCGCCAAGTCGAACACCCAGCTTCGGCGCGTCTATTCGGCCCCGGTGGATCGCGGCACGGGCATCATCTGCGATCAGACCGTGGCGCTGACCGGCACTACCAGCCGCACGGATTACCCCGAGCATCTGCGTCGCATCCGATTCAAGGATCCCGAGACCGGCAAGGCGCTGGTGTTCCTGACCAACAACTTCACCGTGCCGGCAGCCACCATCTGCGCGCTCTACAAAGCGCGCTGGCAGGTGGAACTGTTCTTCAAGTGGATCAAGCAGCATCTTCGGATCAAGCGGTTCTTCGGTACGTCGGAAAATGCGGTGAAGTCGCAAATCTGGATCGCCGTATCGGGCTATGTCCTCGTCTCCATCGTCAAGAAACGCCTCAACCTGGATGTGTCGCTCTACACGTTGCTACAGATTTTTTCTGTCACCCTGTTCGAGAAGATGCCCTTGCAGCAAGCGTTTCCGGGCCGCGACCACAAATCCAAACAGGGCAACGACTGCAACCAACCGAATCTATTCGCGTTTTAACCGGACACTACTGATTGGATTTATGAGCGCGCCATGCCTAAGCCACGCATCCTGATCGCAGACGATCACGCTCTTGTCATCGAGGGGTTTCGCCGCATCCTGGAAGAGCACTATGAACTGGTCGGGATGGCCGGGGATGGATACGAGCTTCTGGCGGCCGCGAAAACCGTGCAGCCCGACATCGTGATCCTGGATATCTCCATGCCGTTGCTCAATGGGATCGACACGGCGAGGCAGCTGAAAATGATTTCTCCAACAGCCAAGATCATTATCGTGACCATGCACGCCGGGGCGGATTATGTGCGGTCGGCCTTCGAGGCGGGGGCGTCGGCCTATGTGCTCAAGGGGTCGGCAGTCGATGAATTGACATTAGCAATACAGGCCGTGCTCGAAGGCCATTCCTACATTACGCCGCTGATCACGAAAGATCTGGTTGATGTCTATTTGTCCACAGCCTCGGAGAAACGAAGAGGCCTCACTCCTCGCCAGCGCGAAGTCCTGCAATTCCTCGCCGAGGGAAGGACAGCCAAGGAGATTGCCAATCTCTTGCGTATCACTTCACGCACCGTCGAGTTTCATAAAACGCAGATCATGGAACACTTGAATCTTAAAACCACCGCGGATTTGATCAAATACGCGCTCACCCACGGCATTGTAAGCACCTCCTGATCGTCAAGATCACCTCATCTGGTCCTCGTAATAGTTCTGTCGCACACCCTCAGCTTTTGCGAGTTCCTTCCTATGAGAAATGGTGGTATATTTTTGCCTCATGAACCTCTAAACGATGCCTAGCCTCTTCTTATGCGGTAACGAAGTGGGTCTCACATTACTAGACTTTGTCAAACTGCAGGCGAGGTCGAATCACATCCAAACTGCTCTCTGCATAGCTAACAGGATTGTTGATACAACAGAGTGGACAGCCGCGATGGAGGCACTAGCCATTGGGCAACTCGAGGGCGGAGACCAGACTGGCGCGTTTCACACAGCCAACCGCCATTGCCGACCGATTTGAAGTCAGCCGGGTCTGGGTGTATCAGGTGCGGAACCGGCTCACGCAGACGGGACAGCGGAGCAGTCTACCGATTGGATGCCATCGGCAGTCCCGGTTGGTCGGGATGGAGCCGACACTGCGGGCCTGGCTGAAGGAAACAGGCGATCTGACACTCGCGGAGATGTGTGCCCAATTAGCGGCACACGGGATTGCGATTAAGGTCCCCGCCTTGTGGCATCAACTCGACAAATGGAAGCACACACTTTAAAAAAACCCTACACGCCAGCGAGCACGATCGCGCCGACGTGCAAGCCGCACGGCGTGAGTGGCAGAACAGCGCAACCAAAGCTGGATATTCGAAGCTGGTCTTGCTGGATGAAACGGGGGCGTCGACGAACATGGCACGGCGCTACGGACCCGTCCCGCGTGGCAGATGGTGTGTCGCCTCTGTCCCGCACGGCCATTGGCACACCACCACCTTCGTGGCCGGGCTGCGTCATGATGACATCTCCGCTCCGATGGTGGCGGATGGCGCCATGACCGGCGCCCTGTTCCTGAAATATGTCCAGGAATTCCTCTGTCCGACGCTGCATCCTGGCGACATCGTCATCGCCGACAACTTACGAAGTCACAAGGTGGCGGGCGTCAAAGAGGCGCTTAAGGCGGTGGGGGCACACATCCGCTCTCTCCCGCCGTAATCCCCCCGATCTGAATCCCATTGAAAAACTGTTTGCCAAACTCAAAGTGCTGCTCCGCAATGCCGCCCCTCGAACCGTGGATGCGCTCTGGGCTGACATCGGCCTGCTACTCGACCGCTTCACCCCAGACGAATGCACGCGCTACTTCGCGTCCTTAAGCTATGTAAAGACCTAAACCAAAAACGCTCTAACTTACACCCCGCTCGCTCACGAGCCGATTGGCCGGTTGCTGCTTCTCCATGAGCTGTTCATTAATCAACTGCGCACCTTGTACTACCTTGCCTGAGTTCTGTGTTTTCACTTGATCAGCCGCTACATCATATGGAGGCTTTTCGAATCAAGACGGAAATTCTGATTCGCAGAATCAAACTGCTGGACTCAAGTTCTTCCAACTTACTGATGAGACCGTCAAAGTGTGCGCGTATAATTTTCCTTGCAAGGGGCATTTCCACTGGAAAATAGGGAGTTATCAAGAGCGGACTACGCACTATTTAATGGTCGGCTCAGCAACTCAAATTTTTCGTGAACCGTTGTTCCCGGAATTACGAATTACCGCTAGAAACCTATGCGCGGCGATGCCTACACAACATCGTGGCATGCTTGCGGTGTCATGTCTGTGCCATATTGCTCAGTGCGTATGGGGATGGAAATACGAAAGCTTAACCAGAGATTCGAGGAAATCCTGCGTGAGGATCAGTTCGTTCTCTTTTCGAATCGAGCTTCCTTATCCCAACTTCGCATATTCGCGATGTCCCTCGGGCATCCATGCGGCCACTGTCTCTCTGACAAACGTATGGAAACAGCGGGGAAGATGACCGAGCACCTTCGCTTGTAAAGCAAAGTCCACTTCACTCGCCCGGAGCCCATGGTGTTGAAAGAACTCGTACATGAGTCTCAGATCCGTG
>JBDTSF010000353.1:0-3764 GCA_039931295.1 Nitrospirota bacterium
GAATCGGAAGGCCATCGGATCACTTCTTTCTAAGATTCGTCAAGAAGGCCAGGATATCGCGCACAGAAATCATGCCGACTAACTTTCCATCCTGCGTCACGCCAAGATGTCGGATATGCTTGTGGGCCATCAGATCGCTGGCATCTAATACGGTCTTATCTCCTTCGACCGTCACGAGCGGTGCCGACATGATCTGCTGAGCCGTTGTCGTGCGGATATCAACTCCAGCTGCGGCCACGCGCCGGACCATGTCGGTATCCGTGACGATGCCAATGATCTCTGTCCCCTTCGTCACGAACAGGCTGCTGATGCAGCGATCGCGCATAAGCTGTGCCGCCGTCTGCACATCCGTATCCCGCTCAACTGTAATAAACTTCTCACTCGGAACCATGAACGACTTGATTGGATCCATGCAATGTCCTCCCTGGCTAATTCAGTCCATCACCCCCCACCGTGCTGTTTGTTTCGGCCTAGTCGCGTAGAGAGCAGGATGGTAGCGATTGATGGGGGCAAGTGGATTGAGATCATAGACAGTCTCAGTAATCTGGCGGGGGCAAGTTTACCGTAAAACCGTGGACATATCTATCACTCTGGAAATGGTGTGGGGACCGTCTGTGAGGTGGGGGGGCGGTAATGCAATATCATTTCGAAATTCGGATGATTGATGTGGTGTCAACTTGGGCGCGCGTACCGAAATTTACAGACCGCGCATGTTTGAGAGTCTTGACCCATCCTGTGGTCACATCCACCACGATTTCTGCATGGTCTTCCATGGATATCGCTTTGGGGAATTCTCCCTCTTGTGGTTCTTTCCCCACCCGTGCTTTCATCTCTTTAAGCATTGATTCAAGAATTCGCGAAACTTGCTTGGGATCGGCTATTTGGCTCCACGTAATCACGGCGCGGCCCGACTGCTTGTCGAACGTCTTCAACGCCATGGTTGCATGGGTCGGGAACGCATCACCGCCGAGGGGATTTGGGAATATGTCCTCGTACTCGAACGGTGTGTTATGAGCATACCCTCTTCCGAGAACTTTAAAATATACCTGTGCCTCGCGGGTGCACAGCTCTTCGACCTGCACTTTGGTTCCTAGCATAAATTCCCATTGTGCCCGCAAGCTGGACATGAGTGCGTTGTCAGGTTTCCCTTTCCGCGCGTCTTCGGCTGCAGCGAGGGCATCCAGAGATTTCAGCGCCGCGGTTTTGAGCCCCTTCCAGTTCTGGACGCCTCGAATGGCTCCGTGTGAATCGATCTCTAGAATAATCTGTCGTCCATTCATGAGATTCACGACCTGTCCAAGGAAGGATTGCTCAGCCTGAGAAGGAGAATCGAACGTGGTCTTGCCTGCGGTCCAGCCCACGAGGTATCCATTGTCATTAGCGCTGAGTACTTCAATCGCAAAGTCAGTGTGAGTTTTCCCTGTGATCGTCGACGTGCCATCGGTGGATTTCACGCGTGCCCGCGTGATTTCGAGACGAACCGTGTCTCCTTGTTTCCAGTGAGGCAAGATCTCGACAGAGTGGTTCTGGGCATCGGCGAGCCCCAAAAGTGGCAAGCAGATGAGAACGAGAATTATCGAACGAACTGTCGCAACGCGCATACTGTCCGAATACATATAGAAATGGCTGCGGCCATTCTACGTTGCCGTGTTAGCCTGGTCCATCCCTGAGAGGGCTGTCTGTGGAGCCGGGGATAGCTTAGAAGACGAAGGTTTGAAACACGTGACTGTGAAAGGTGTGGGGGCA
Source organism: Nitrospirota bacterium (assembly GCA_039931295.1). GTDB lineage: Bacteria > Nitrospirota > Nitrospiria > Nitrospirales > Nitrospiraceae > Palsa-1315. The sequence continues at coordinate 1,747 of JBDTSF010000353.1, forward strand.
GCGAGGCGAGGAAGGAGCTGGACCTCCACGCGTCGGCTGAGAAACCGAGGTGGAAGGTCACATGGTTGTTCTGGAAGAAGGCAGTGCGCAGTGATCCCCCATCACGCTATGCGCCGCAGCACGCGCACCCGCTCCCGTCCCTCGCGACCGGGAAAGGCCACATCCGGCATATAGTCCTCTACGATTTCGTAGTCCTCCGCAAAGAACGCCGTCAAATCAGCCACGCTGAAAGGGAAGGGCGGGCCTGCCTTACCCGGATCGAGCGCCGGATTAATGTACCACACCCCGATCAGCAAGCCTCCGCGCCGCAGCGTGAGATCGATCCCACGCCGGTAGTTGGGGCGAAGCGCCGGAGTCAGCCCACTCATGCAGGTGTGCTCCAAGACCACGTCATAGGCGCCTCGCATCTCTTCAGGCGGATCAAACAAACTCCCCATCACGAAGCGTTCTGCCAACTGGGGATACAGCGCGCGGGCTTCCGCCACTGCCGTCGGCGCGATGTCTAGCCCCGTCGCATCCAACCCGTGCGCTACAGCCAGGGCCACCTCATGCCCGCGACCGCAACCCGGAACCAGCGTCCGCCCGCGCACCGCATGACGTGCCAGATACTGCTTCATCGCCGGCGCCGGGGCACCTTTATCCCAGAACACCTCGCCCTTTTGATAGCACTCATCCCAATTCATAGGCCTCATGTAGCCTGTCGTTAGGGTGATGTCAATCACGAAGCGGAAAGTTTTTCAGTCACACTGTTCCTTCACGAGGGCGCGTACGATTCTGCGAGTGCGGGCAATGAGGGGAGCGGGGCGAAGGTGCGGGGCGTGCCAGCCCGTCACGAGCCGGGAAATTTAGAATTTCCCCGTTGTTGTCTTCTCGGGCTAGAGCACACCACGTTCGATCTCGTGCAAGTAGATAAAGTCAGGCGATTTAACGCCACCGTTTCTCCTGATCTCGACCAACTCCGGGGATTCGAAGAAGCGGCGAGCATTGTCTAGTGAAGACCATTCAGAGAAATGGACAATGCGGTTGGCATCGTTGCCGTGCCGCAGGAGCTGGTAGCTGACTTCTCCAGCATTCTTTCTAAGAATTGCCGCTTGGTCAAAAACGGCTTTCCATTTCTGGTAGGACTCGACTTCATGAATGATCAATACGTGTGGCATGGGAACTCCAGTGCTGGTTTGCCGAACATGACTAACTCATAAAGCTTCTATGACGAGTCTACCGGAACATTGAATGCGTATCCATTACTCCGGATGTGAAGGGCAATTTTGTTGTGGTAACGGTTGTGGTATCACTGCTGTCAGGGATGTTTTAGTGGGAGAGGCGTGGCGTAGGGTGGTTGAGGCACAGAGGGATGATAGAAGGGGAACGTTTGAAGCAGATTACTAAAAGAGGTGCGGGAAGGGTTGGTGCGCCACGCGCCTGGAGTTGTGTCAGGAAACCGCAAGATTTTTTCTGTCGCAAGGGGTGAATTCACAGATCTATGATATGAAGATTTCAAGGGTGGAATCCGAACTAAGGAAAGTAAGGATGCTGAAAAGAGAAGCCTCCAGGGAGTGTGGAGGGATGCTGTCATGATCAAGGAAGAGTTAGATCCAGGCAAGGTGGTGGTGATTCATGACTTCCTGTCAGGGGAAGAATGCGTTGCGTTGATCAGGCGCAGCGAGGACTTGATCTATGAGCCCGGCACGGTTGCCGATGTCGTCATCGAGGATGTCCGGAACAACGAGCGTGTGCTGGTAGACGATGTTACTCTGGCCGCAGACTTGTTCTCACGCGCCGAACCATTCTTGCCGGCTGTCATTGAAGGGTATGGGCTTGTCGGGTTCAATGAGCGATGGCGCTTTTACCGGTATCAGCCAGGGCAAACCTTCAGGCCGCACCGTGATGGGTCCTATGAGCGGTTGACGAGCTGGGAAGAAAGTCAGATGACGTTCATGATTTATCTCAACGAAGGGATGACAGGTGGGGAGACACGTTTTCTTCGCCGATATGGAGCAGATATTCCGCCAACGTCCCTA
>JBDTSF010000354.1:0-3014 GCA_039931295.1 Nitrospirota bacterium
GGTCGCCGGCGGCCATTGCACGCATGAAGTTGCGCGCCTGATAGTTCCGCACCCCATCCCAACAGGTTGTCTGCTTGGGAGACTGAGCGAGATCCTCGATCGAAAACACGCGAGGTTCTGACTTCATCAACCAATAATGACGCCCTTGTGTCATCACGTTACCCCTCTCTGCTTGGTCATTTGCATCACTCCATGTATGCTAGCGGCAATGCCCCCTATTCGATTGAGGTTCGCCGATGGAACTGACGCCATTCTTCTTCGGTCTCTATAAGTTCGTCAAGTACGGCCTCTACCCGCTCACGTGGGTGGTACTGCTCCTTGGAATGGCAACGGTCTTGGCCCTCTTCCCGTTCTCTCCAATGCGCTTACGGTGGGTGCGCAAACTTCTCTTGTCCACTCTCCTTCTCCTCGTAGCGCTATCCAGCCCGTTGATTGCCACCCCGCTGATCGGCTTGCTCGAATCCTGGTACCACCCCCCGCAGCTGGCGCCAACGGATCGTTTCGACGCCATTGTCGTGTTGGGAGGAGGCGTTGACGAGAAAGGCTCGCTTCGACCAACCACCGAACCCTCTTCCTATTCCAGAAACCGAACCACCTGCGGAGTAGACCTCTACCAGCAAGGCTATGCCCCCACCTTGGTGCTGACGGGAGGCGATGCTCGAATCTTTGGCCCCGGCCCTCAGGAAGCAATCGAAATGAAACGATGGGCGATTCGTCTCGGCGTTCCCGAGTCCGCCACAAGGATCGATACCGAAGCCCGAAACACCTACGAGAACGTGACTGGGACCAAGCGTCTGATTGGATCCGCCTCGATTCTCCTTGTCAGTTCAGCCAGCCATCTGCCACGCGCTGTCCCATTGTTCACGAAGCAAGGCTTACGCGTGACGCCCGCCCCCTGCGATTATGCTTCGCAGAACCTACCGAGAGAAACCTGGGATAATGTCGACCCCTTTGATGTCTTGCCAAACGATACCTCATTACAACAAACCCGGGAAGTTGTATCGGAAGTGGCCGGCATCGTGATCTATTGGCTGGCAGGAAAACTTTAGCCCGACGAGTCGAGCACCGCGAGCAACGCACGATACGTCAACGCCCGAATTGTATCCTTCGACGGTACCTGGTCACTGCTGTTGATTTCCATCCACACGCGTTCCGCCACCTGGGTGCGGGCATCGTTACACAGCCCCCACATTTGATGGAGAAACCCGTCCGGCAATCCAACTTGCATCCCTTCAGATTCGATACGATCGTCTAGTAGCGCCAATAAATCGGACAGCGCCTGATCCGACCCATAGGGCGTAGTGGCAAAACCAAAAGAGGCATGAGTCTCCGCTTCCTGCTTCGCCTGTTCGACCAGATCCCGCATGTATTCTTTGAGCAAGCCCACCACATGACCGGACAACGCCATGCTGTTCTCCTTTGCCCGCATTATGCGGCTATATCAGAATCGGAACAAGCACGCTTCGAAATCCGACTTTCGGATCGCGCCACTCTTGCTTGTCTCGCATGTCCCGCCTACTCTATGATGCCGACCAAACAGCAGAACGAGGCACAGGATTGAGATGGTTGAACGATTTGAGGTAGCACTGAATACCCCCGCCGGGCGCCTGACCACGGCCATCGATGTGCCGACTGGACTTATCTCCATTACCGCGATTGTCCCACTCACACGCCGCCTGGGAGATGAAGCCGCAGAGTTGGAGATCCAGCAAGCCACCGAAACCGGCCAATCCATTTCATGCCGAAAGGGCTGCGCCGCCTGTTGTCGCATGCTGGTCCCGCTCTCTGCTCCGGAAGCGTTCGCGCTGCAAGAGTATGTGAAGCAACTGCCGGCGGATCGACAAACCCAGCTCCTGAATCGCCTCCACGACACGAAATATCGCATGAAGCAAGTGGGTCTATGGGATCGGATGAGCGACGTTGCAGAGGCCTCCAGGCAGGTACCGGATGAGGAACTCGATCCGATCAATCAGTCGTACTATGCCCTGAGAATCCCCTGCCCCTATTTAGAGAACGAGTTGTGTTCGATTTACGAGGCACGGCCGGCCGCCTGTCGAGAGCTCCTCGTCACCTCACCAGCGGAACTGTGTCAGGATCTGGTGCAGAACCCGGTCACGCCCCTGCCGATTTCGATGCGAATGAGCTCCATCCTAGGGCTGACCTGGGGCGCCTTAACCAACTCTCCGCCTCGACTCATCCCGCTCCCGATGGCCTTAGAGTGGGCGGAGCGACATGAAGAGGAGTCTCAACGGACTTGGCCCGGCTCATCCCTCTTAGACCAAGTCCTCGACAACATGTGGCGGTTTCTCAGCCAGGCGTTTCAGAAGAAGTGATGAATGATAGGTGATCAGTGATGAGCCGTTAAGTTATAATCTTGTCGACTTCCACTCATCACCCATCTTAGATCACAGATCACTCATCACTTGTTTCATCAGCATTGCACAGGACTTCAAAGGAGAACCGCGAATGCAAAAACCCGTCATCGTCTGTTTAGATCTCGAAGGGGTGTTGGTGCCGGAGATCTGGATCAACGTGGCACTCAAGACCGGCATTGAAGAATTGAAAATCACCACCCGCGAGATGCCGGATTACAATGCCTTGATGACACGGCGCCTGGCCATCCTGGATCAACACAAGCTCACCATTCATGATATCCAGAGCGTCATCGATAAGATGGGTCCACTGGAAGGGGCCGTCGACTTTGTCGCCTGGCTCCGAGAACGATGCCAAATGATTATCTTGTCCGATACGTTCTATCAATTTGCCCACCCACTGATGCGCCAACTAGGATTTCCGACCATCTTTTGCAACCAGTTGGAGATCGATCACGCCGGCCGCATCGTGAGTTTCCACATGCGGATGCCAAATCAAAAAAAACACTCGGTGGCGGCGCTGAAATCACTCAACTTTCATGTTCTAGGCGCCGGCGATGCTTATAACGACACCGCCATGCTTGGAGAGGCCCACGCGGGATTCTTCTTCTGTCCGCCGGATCATCTTCCCAAGGAATTCCC
>JBDTSF010000355.1:0-2940 GCA_039931295.1 Nitrospirota bacterium
CTCTTGCGTCAGCCGATCATCCATCTCTTCTTCGAACATGGCACGTTTACGGCGCACGATACGGCCGAGACCGCGTTGGCGGTGCTTTGCTATTCAGTCGGCCTCTGGGCCTTCGGTGGCGTTCGTATCATTGTCTCGGCGTTTTATTCGCTGCAGGATACACGCACGCCGGCCATTTCTGCGGGGATCGCCGTTACGGCCAACCTTGTCTTCTCGCTCCTGCTAATGTCGTCTCTGGGTGCGGCAGGGCTGGCGTTGGCCACCGCCCTTGCGGCGATGGTGAATGGCGGTATCTTGATCGCAGTACTGAACCGAAGATTGGGCGGGGTGGAATGGGGCTCTGTGGGACGATCGTTGCTGCGTGTGCTGGCCGCATCCGTCCCCTTGGGCGTGGTCTGTGCCTGGGTAGCGGCGGCACAGATTTGGACTCATCCAGGTGAATGGATTGAAAAGTCTGGCATGCTCGTTGTGGCCATTGGATTGAGTGTGGGATGTTATATGGGTGTCCATGCCTTGCTCCGGTCCGAAGAACTCGGTCTGGTCTGGGGAATGGTCAGACGAAAACTCAAACGAGGAGCGGCCTGAGTCATGGACAAGAGAAAATCTATATTCAAACGCCTCACGTCTGACGCCTCACGCGTCATGGCTTGCGTATTTCGGACGCCCTGGGGATGGATGGGAGTATCAGAAACAACGAAAGGGATCGATGCCGTGGTGTTGCCGAAGTCCTCGCGGCAGGCTGTGTTGTCAGAGTTGGGGTTGCGTTCAGCGAACCTCTTAAAGCAACCGATTTCTCCACGATTGCGTGAGGCACAGGCGCAACTGATCGGCTATCTGGCCGGAGCCCGCCAGTCCTTCGACTTGCCGTTGGATCTCTCACGCGGGACAGGTTTTCAGCAGAAGGTCTGGCGGACTCTTCGACGCATTTCCTATGGCCGCCTTCGATCCTATCAGTGGGTGGCGGCCCGTGTCGGAGGTCGCCAGTATGCTCGTGCTGTCGGGAATGCGGTGGGGGCGAATCCGATGCCGATCGTGATTCCTTGCCATCGGATTGTGGCGCAGGATATGTCGCTGGGCGGATTTTCATGCGGTTTGCCCACGAAGCGAAAGCTGCTCACGCTCGAAGGCACTCTGGCTGAGCTTCGACCGGGACGATCATAAGATGAAGGCCGTGATTCAGCGGGTGACGAGCGCGTCGGTTCACGTTGAGGGCAAGATCGTGGGGCAGATCGAATCCGGTCTCCTGGTCTTGCTGGCTGTGGCGAAGGGCGATGGAGAGACCGACGGGCGGTATCTGGTTGAAAAGATCCGCACGCTCAGGATCTTTTCCGATGAGCAGGGGAAGATGAACCGTTCGTTGGTGGATACCCAGGGATCGGTCCTGCTGGTGTCCCAGTTTACGCTCCTTGGGCGAACGGCCAATGGTCGTCGCCCCAGTTTCGACGAGGCGGCTGCTCCAGATGAAGCCAAGCGACTCTACGAGCAGGTCGCGACCGACCTACGAGGCCAGGGTATTGCCGTTGAAACAGGGGTCTTTGCCGCGCACATGCAGGTTGAATTGCTGAACGATGGACCGGTGACTTTTATCATTGATAGCCGAGGACCGAGTTAGTTCAGGTCCTCAAGTCTGCTTCATGAAGACCGATAGAAAGATCAGAGGGGCGACATCATCGCGCTGGGAACATCTGCTATACTGAGTTCATAGGTTTCGGAATGTGTGAGAGGTGGATATGCGAACGCAAGTTCCGCCACGACATCCGCTCCGGCAGCTCTTCGGCGCCCTGACCGAGAAAAGCTTTACGGAGCATCTTGGGTGGCCTGATCTGAACGTCACCAGCTACGTCTCCAATCTGCTCGTCGATTTTACCCACACCGACCAGCTGTATAAAATCAAAAATCGGCAAGACCAACCGGTCGATTCGGTGATGGACTTGCTGTTTGAGTCGGAAGTATTGCTTCAGGCCCAATCGATGGACCGTGAACGAGATGTGCACCAGCATATCGGCGACTTCACGCTTTTTATGGCTGGACTGTTTCCCGAATATCTGCGCCGACTCAAAACAGCCGGCTTGATCTACCATAAGGATTTTCTCGTGGACTACATGAAGACGGGAAAGCGCTCCTACGGGATTGTCGCGCAAATGGCCGACAGTCCGTCACCAGAGGAGTCGCCTCTGTTCCGGAAACTCTCCGACAACTTCGAGCTCTGCGTGACCGGCCTGGGGTTTGTGCGGTCCGATCTGGATCGCATGAAAGATCCAGCGTACCGGCAGGCTCGCAATATTCTCCTCAATTGATCAGATTTTCCCCCATCATTCTTGCCCACGGAGGCGCTGGTTCACGACCTGTGACGGCGACGCAGGCTGCCTGTCTGGCCGATGCAATCGCGGCAGGCTACGGCATTCTTGCGCAAGGAGGGTCTGCGCTCGCCGCTGTTGAGTCCACGATCGGTCTTCTGGAACAATCCGGACTATTCAATGCAGGACGAGGAGCGAATCGCCAGCTGGATGGGGTGCAACGGATGGATGCCGCCATCATGGAAGGGGCGCACCTTCAAGCCGGAGCCATCGCCTCGGTCGAAGGGATCGTGCATCCGATTTCGGCGGCCCGCCTGGTCCTGGAAGAGACGAATCATGTGCTGTTAGTCGGACCCTTCGCCGGAAAATTTTCTCGACACTTCAAGCTCAAGCGACATCTTTCCACCGGCTCGTCTCGCCGTCTCCCTTACGACCGGATGCTCTCGAAGCATACACGCTCAACAAGAGAACGGCATGGGACCGTCGGTGCTGTCGCCTTGGATCGGTCCGGGACGGTGGCGGCAGGGGCCTCGACCGGTGGGGTTGAGTCGATGTTACCGGGGCGGGTTGGCGACACCCCCCTCATCGGTTGTGGAGTGTATGCGGACAATCAGAGTGGTGCGGTCTCGATGACGGGCATCGG
>JBDTSF010000356.1:0-3019 GCA_039931295.1 Nitrospirota bacterium
CTTTTTCAGCATCCTGCAGAAGGATTTCATGACTTCGCGTGAAAAGATTGGGCAGCTCTTCATGGTTGGATTTGTCGGCACATCGGTCACGCCTGATCTGGCGTCGTTCATCAAAAAGTACAAGCCGGGCGGTGTCATTCTCTTCTCGCGAAACCTCGAATCCGTCGAACAGATGGTCGATCTGACCAACGGCCTGCAAGCCTGCAGTCCCCATTCGCCGCTCTTGATCTCGATCGATCAGGAAGGCGGTCGGGTCTCCCGCCTTCCAAAAGGCTTCACCATATTCCCGCCCTGCGACCTGTTGGGGCGCTGCAACTCCACCGAATTGGCCTACGCGGCTGCGGCCACGATTGCCAAAGAGCTGAGGGCGGTGGGCGTGAACATGAATATGGCGCCGGTGCTCGACGTGAACAGCAATCCGGATAATCCGGTCATCGGCGACCGAGCATTCGGTGCGACGCCGGGCATCGTCTGTGAACTGGGGATGGCAACGGCGGCAGGGCTGCAAGACAATAAGGTGGTGGCCTGCGGAAAACACTTTCCTGGTCACGGCGATACCAGCGTCGATTCCCACAAAGAACTTCCAGTCGTCGAGGCACCGCGCGAACGATTGGAGGCCGTCGAGTTCCCCCCCTTCCGCCGTGCCGTTGCGCAACAAATCGTGTCGATGATGACCGCGCACGTCCTGTATCGCGCGCTCGATCCAGAATTGCCGGCCACGCTCTCGCCGACCATCATCACGAACTTCTTGCGCAAGGAACTGCAATACGACGGTGTCGTGTTGACGGATGATTTAGAAATGCACGCCATTATCGACCATTACGGCGTGGAAGATGCTGCGGTTCGTGCTGTGCTGGCGGGATGCGATATCCTGTTGATTTGCAAAGATCGGGATCGGGAAGTCGCCGCCTTCGAAGCTGTGGTCCAGGCGGTAGACACAGGAACCATTTCTCCTGAACGGTTGGACCAATCGGTGGCCCGAATCGCCCGCCTCAAACACAGATTTGTGGCGCCCTATAAGCCCGTGACAATCTCAGACGCGATGCTCGTCGCAGGATGCCGAACCCATCAGGCGTTACTGCACTCGATCGAACAGGTTCGGGCGCGGCTGGTTTCGAGTTTCTAGTTTCAGGTTTCAAGTTCCACCTCGGAGTTTCAGCAATCCGAAACGAATAACTTGAAGCTAGAAACCTGAAACACTTGACGAGATACGCCCTTCGACGGGCTCAGGGCGTCCCGAGCTTGTCGAGGGACGCTTCACGAGGAAGGCGCCTTGGAGCGATCTCGCGACGAACCGCCCCCCCCTTGCAGATTGTCGGACGATTCCCCTACAGTGCGCGGCATGATTCGCACATTTCAAGGCGTCAAACCGACCATTCCCATCTCCTGCTTTATCGAAGAGACCGGCATTGTCATCGGCGATGTGGTGCTGGGCGAGGACTGCAGCGTGTGGTTCCATGCCGTCGTTCGCGGGGACGTGCACTCTATCAGGATCGGCAACAGAACGAATGTGCAGGACCTCTGCATACTCCATGTCACCCACGACACCCATCCATTGATCATCGGCAATGAGGTCACCATCGGCCACGGGGTGATCCTCCATGGCTGTACGATTAAGGATCGCGTCCTGATCGGCATGGGCGCCATCATTATGGATGGCGCTGTGATTGGCGAAGATTCCGTTGTGGGGGCTGGGGCCCTGATCACGGAACAGACCATCGTTCCACCCAACAGTCTGATACTCGGCGCACCCGCAAAGGTGAAACGATCGGTCACAGATGAAGAGCGTGCGTGGATTAAGGAGTCCGCGGAGAACTACGTGAAATACGCAGGCCGGTACTTGGACAGCACCTCAAAAGCTAAGCCAGGCTTTAGAATTTAGCAGGCTGCTCAAAAAGGCCGTCCAGCAAGGCCGCAACGAGCGAAGGCCCGAGGCGTACCCTCTGGGGTACGTTGAGGGTCTAAGCGATGCGAGAACGATGCTGACGGACTTTTTCAGCAGCCTGCTGATAGTTTTTTCCAATATGAATGAAACAGGTCGGATCTCCCACTAATGCCGTCGGATAGTAGCGTGTCCCAACCCGATAGGTCACTCGATGCCGATGGCACCACTCTGCAATCCATTGAACTTCTTCTGTGGTAGTTGTGACGAGGCCGGGCTTCGTAAGCTTTCCCATACAGCAGGCAACCAGCGCGCGCACAATGCGACGCTCTCGATCGAACTTCGCGGGATCGAGGGTGAGCGGATTACTTCGTCCATAGGACAGAGGCGAGAGATGCGGGAACTGCTCAGGGTCATTGAGCACGCTGACTATCCACAGATGATCGAAGAGACCCTTGGCCCTCCCTGCATCGACTGCACGGAACATAAGGGGGACAGAACGGCAGGCACGGTTGAGGGTGACGACTTCAGTTCTCCGAAGATTGTAGGGTTCTACCGCCCGATCCCGCTCCACCGTTTCCATAATCAAAGCAGGAAGCTCCGCCACTCCGGCGCCGACGTACAGGCTACGGCCATGCCGGGGTAATTTCTTCCTCAACAACACCGCCACACGATTTCCGAGACGCTGACACAGACCTCGCTTCACGCGCCAGAACTCATCCCCGCCCTCATAGCAATAGACCGGCCCCAGTGCGCCATAGTCGAGACGTCCGTAGACCTCGGCCACCAACCGGCGGGTCGCAGGAGCCAACTTCGTGGGACTCGTCTTCATGACCGCACTCCAGCAATCTGCACCGCGGTTGCAGTCACCGTCGCAGCTACGCTGGAAAGAAATTCAATATTCAATGTGTCCGTAATATCCGTCTCGCGATGATAGTGCGGGTTCCGGAAGTTCGCCGTATCGGTCAACATCACGGCTGGATAGCCTACATCCCAAAACGAGGCATGGTCACTACGGCGAGTATGAGGCATGGCCTCCCCTCGGCTCTGCACCACCAATGACAGGGTCTTGAGCGGGGCCGCCTGCCGTTGTGCCTCCTGCTCAAGTTGGTTCACCAAGGACCGGGACGCCTCGTT
>JBDTSF010000357.1:0-2531 GCA_039931295.1 Nitrospirota bacterium
GCAAGCGACTGTCCCTTCTCCAACATACACTTCCAAAACGTAAATCGTTCCCGATCTACGCCTATCGTGTTCACGATGCCTCTGGCAACATTCGCGCTGAAATGACCACCCGGCACTTCTCTCTCGACCGTCTGTACGCATTGATCAACCATCCGTTCGAGATCACCCCGTTGTGTGTCTGAGGGGTTTGGAACGAAGGGTACCGTGTTGAAAGACTTCTCATCTGATGCCCCTATAATTTGTGGCGCTGCAGCACTGTTCATCGCCTGGCTGAGTACCAGGCACATCGATGCAGCAATCGAGAAGAGAAGAATACGGTGAGATGTTGTCACCTTCATGCGCCTCCCCGACAAGCCCCACTCGCTGTTCATCGTGCTGGTCCGTGACATATTTTTTACAGGCTGAGTAAAGACAAGCAGCGATTACGGCCTTTTTACACACCGAAACCCAGGGAGGTATAAGCTCCGGAACGACGGAGGATCCCAGTACCGATCCGATGATCGAAGATTTTTCGCACTGCTGTTCCAAGCTCCACCACGGATGACTTTGAACCCGCCTGTTGGCAATCCCTCTGGGTTCTGTTGCGGACTGTTCTTGTAATAATCCGTGTCATACCAATCGCTGACCCACTCCCAGACGTTCCCAGCCATATCGTACACACCATAGGGACTTTTACCTTTTTCCAACGATCCTACCGGTGACAATGCCTCTAAATCGTTCGTGCCATATTTCCCATAGTTCGCATGGAGCGACGACGGAGAATCGTTCCCCCACGGATAGACACGGCCATCCGTGCCTCGTGCCGCCTTCTCCCACTCCGCCTCAGTCGGCAAACGTTTGCCGACAGATTTACAATAGGCAGCTGCATCCGCCCAATCTACCCCCATGACCGGACGCTTGTGGTATTTCATTAGGTTCATCTTGTTCCAGTCCGGAGGTACATGCCCTCCCCCTGACCGTAGAAAATCTCCATACTCTCCCACCGTCACTTCATAGACATCGATGGAAAAGCCATCGACCGTAACCTTGTGCGCCGGTCGTTCGTCTGCATCACCATCCTGACTCCCCATCATAAACTCTCCCGCCGGTATCGACACCATCGATCCCAACGGTGGTTTGGACACTATCGGATTCTCCTGGCTCTGTTTCTGCTGCGTGAGCAACTCATTCGCCCCCTTCTCGTCTGGCGGCGAAGCCAGCGCCATATTCGTCGCGAGTCCGAGCAAGGCAATCAATACAAGCATCCGTCTCATGAACCGCCTCCGCTTTCTCCTGAAAAAACCATGACACCTTTCCCTGCAACTTCCAATGGGCGGGAACTATAAAGCCTCACGCCTCAGAAAAACAACCGGATACGATCCTGGAATTCCTACACCTCGCCTACGTCTTGCAGCCCTTCTCCCTACAATGCGAAAGGGTTGCAGGAAATAACAAATCGTGGAGCCCCAGACTTTACAGCTGTAGTCTCTCTGGTATCTTCGGCGAAACCCGCCGAGCCTACTCCGCCGAAGTAGCTTCAGCTACGAAGGCTGGAAGCATGTCCTCCTTCGCCAAGGCTTTGGAGGACACCCGCTACGCATTCCTCCACGGCTTGGCAGCCGTGGCTTCCTGCGTAGGCGGATGATGAAACGTACGAACGAAGAAGCCAAGAGCCAGAGACCATTAACTCTTCGCGCACCGGAACCCGTTGAGCCCCTGGTCTGTTGGAGAAATGAGGCTCCGGTTCGATGAGCGTATCGCCCTAGGATTACTGTTCCACGCACCGCCACGGACCGCCCTGGTCCCGCCCGTCGACGGTCCTGTCGGATTCTTCGGCGGGCTGATCTTATAATAGTTATAGTCGTACAAATCACTGACCCATTCCCAGACATTCCCGGCCATGTCATAAATGCCATAGGGACTCTTGCCTGCTTCAAACGAGCCCACCGGCGCCAATACGGCGTGATTGTTCCACTCTGATTTCCCAAAATTGGCATGAAGCGGCGTCGGAGCCTCGTTACCCCACGGATAGGTACGGCCATCTGTTCCCCTCGCCGCCTTCTCCCATTCCGCCTCTGTCGGCAACCGCTTGCCGACCCATTTGCAGTAGAAGGACGCTTCCGTCGAATCGATGTTGGCAACCGGACGCTTCTGATTCGACGACTGGTTCAGCGTCTTCCAGTCTGAAGGTAGTTCGATTCCTTTCGCCTGGAGAAATGCCGCATATTGCCCTACCGTCACTTCATACACATCCATGGAAAATGTATCCACATGGACTTTGTGCTCCGGTTGTTCATCTGAATCTCCCGTTGCACTTCCCATCGTAAACTCTCCCCCCGGCACTACCACCATTGCCCCCTCCGGTGGTTTGGCCACGGCAGCTGTCTCCTGACTCGGTTTCTGCACTGGAACTAATTCCTTCGCAGCCTTTTCGACAGGTGGAGCGGCCATCGCCGGGGAGACCGCAAGCCCAAGCACCGCCACCAACACAAGTGCCTTTTTCATGAACCGCCTCCGCTTTGTGTTGAAGAAACTCATAACACCCCCTAACC
>JBDTSF010000358.1:0-2571 GCA_039931295.1 Nitrospirota bacterium
TGTGCTAGGCCAGCACCGGGTGAGACCCGATGGATTGGTGGAGTTTGACCTGACGCTACGGTATCGGCAACCGGGTGTGTAGCAGGATGCTGAACAGGAACCGTGAAACGTGAGGCGTGAAACGTGAAACGAGGGTCAGCTGTGGAGCTGCGGACTTGACTGCGGACAAGTCGCGATCCGAAGTTCGAAGGTCGAGGTTCAAAGCTCAGAAAACCTCGAACTTCGGACCTCGAACCCTCGCGTCTCGCCTTTCCGCCAGTCTCGCGTGTCAAAATTGTTTTTTGCGATCTTGTAGAGCGACATGATGGAATTCATTCTTCAGCAATTGCGAAAACCCTACGGGGTGTTGATTCCATGGCTGATGTGGGTCGTGTTGTTGTCAGGAATCTTGTGGGGAGTCCGAACCATTGGGGTGGAAGGGGCTGAGCAGAGTCTCGCGAAATTGGAGTTGGAATGGAATCGAGCCCGTCAAGAGTTCACACATCATAAGGCGGCGCAGAGCGCGCGGAAAGATCTTGCGCAGGTGTGGTCGGTGTTGCCGGTTGAACGGGACTTTGCTCCCTTGGCGCTGGGTATTACTGAGGAGGCCAAGCGTCATCGCGTGATCCTCCCGGCGCTCTCTTACAAGACTGAGCCCACTCTGGTCGCCAATACGAATAAGGGTGTGCTCCAGGGTACTATGACCGGTCGTTACGAGGATCTTCGACGGTTTGTTCATGCACTGGAGACGGCTGAGGAATTGGTCTACATCGAAGATTTGGAACTTGCATCCCCGGATGATCAGCAAAGCCAGACGTTGACCTTCGACATTACGATTGCCACCTATCTTCGAAGCGAGCCCGACAAGCCGGCGCTTCAATAGTGCCTGGATATGCTGACGACGAACCAAAAGAAAATCACGGCATTGGTGGGGTTAGGCCTGCTCTGGGGTGGAATTATTGCCTGGGAATGGCTGACCATGGAAGAACCCGAACGTGTGCCGCTGACGAATGTGAGCGGCCCTGCTTCTGTCCCTCGGCCTACCCGTGGAAGAATGGACGGGTTGCAGGTGCAACTCAATTTCCTTGCTGCCACGCGGACTCAACGGGAGATGACCTTTACCCCACCACGTAATATCTTTGCACCGCCTCGCACTGATGCTTCTGGGGCTGTCGCTGCGAATCGGCAGGAGGTCGATACCGGTTCGGAGCAGGTCCTGCGGCAGCAGGCGGCACTGGCAGGGTTGGCCCTATTCCGCTATCTCGGGTTTGTACGTGCGGAAGAGGTATCGCGGAAGAAGGGTGAAATGGCTGTGCTCACGAAGAAAGACGATCTTCATGTCGTCCGGACTGGAGAAACTGTAGAAGATCATGTCGTGGTGAAAGCCATTACACAAGAGAGTGTGACGTTGCTGGATCGCCAGTCACGAGTGGAACATATAATATCGCTCTCCAAAGACGCTCCGTTGGAAGAAGCTCTCTTGCAGCCAGAATAGTTCAATGGCCATCTGCTACCGGCAACGGGTCATCAATGAGCGAGGGGTGACCTACCTCATGCTCATGTTCGCTATCGTCCTCATCGGGATCGCCACGACCGCTGCGGCAAAACAATGGAAGACGACTGTGCAACGCGAACGTGAGATAGACCTTTTGGCCAAAGGGATCGAGATTCAGAATGCGCTCGCGTTGTATTCGGCGACGAAAAAGGCCGGCCGTGTGATGCCGGGAGAGGTGTATCCCCAGACGTTGGCTGACCTTACGAGATTACCCAAACCGTTCTTGCGGAAGGTCTATCGTGATCCAATGGGGCACGGAGAATGGGAATATCTGCGGGCGCCGACAGGCGGCATCATGGGTGTCCGGAGTACGAGTCACGCAAAGCCGTTTCGACAACGCAATTTCCCTCTTTCTGTCCGGCACTTCGAGGGACGCCCCACCTATCATGATTGGATCTTTCAATACCCCAGCCCTTCTTCGGCTCCGATCGTGCCGCAAGGGGCTGTGCCACTTCCTATGGCGCCACCGATAGAAGAATCCTCCTCCGTTCCCGACGGAGGTGCGTTAAATGAAAGCGCTTCAACGGATCCGCCAATTGCGGGCGAAAAGGCCCCGAATCCATAGTCTCCGTCGGCGTACCTTGCAATTCCGTGTTGTGCATCGCACTCGCGAGGTAAGAGACGAATGATCGTCGGTGTATTCGTCTGACAGGTGAAGCGTGGTTTCTTGAAGTTCTCCTTCCGACTGCTGGTCGTGACTAGCCGTCTTGACCCCATTGAAACTCCCACTGTATCCTGTCCACACAACATATGTGGTAAGAGTCTACATGCTGTCTAATCCTAACAATCAAGTGGACACATCGGTTGAGCCTGTCGAATTGATGGGCGTGGACGTGGTTCCGCCCATCCCGATTCCAGAGTATGTCCACTCAGTGGTCACGCGAGCAAAAGAAGCGGCGGGCAGACTGGCTACACTGTCGACTACGGTGAAGAACCGGGCTCTCCTCGCGATGGCAGAGGCGTTGGAAGAGCAGAAGGATGTGTTGCTGGCTGCGAACGAACTGGATCTGGAGGCCTTTGGAACTGCGCCGGAAAAG
>JBDTSF010000359.1:0-2147 GCA_039931295.1 Nitrospirota bacterium
TCCATTATGCAGGCTGCTCGGCAGGGGATCGCCGATTGGGCGGCTGGCCAGACCCTTGAGAGCGCAGGTCTCAAGCCGGGCAGAGTGGCGGCGATCCGCAGGATGAATGAGCAACGGCAGGATGCCTGCCCGCTCATTCGGCGCACGATCCCTCTGTCTGTGAAGACACGCCTCGGCTACGATGTGGTGGTCGTCGACGAATGGATCGAACATCTCCTTAGGGAACAGCCCGCGGTCATTTCTCTCCATGGACGCACCTTGCAGCAAATGTATCGAGGGGAAGCAGATTGGAATGCCATCGCTCGGGCGGTGGAGATTGTGAAGGGGAGCGAGACGCTATTATTCGGTAACGGGGACGTGCACAGTTACTACGATATCGTCCGTCGCGTGAGGGACACCGGAGTCCATGGTGTGTTGGTTGGGCGAGCCGCGCTTGGAGCGCCCTGGTTCTTTCGGCAGAAAGAGGACGCGCGAATAGTTTTGCAGCAATATCGGTCTGCAGAAGGGCCTGAACCGTGGGTGCCGTCGCTCGATGTCCGCTTCGAGATGTTGCTCGATCATGCCAGACGGTTCGAAGCGGCCTGCGGGCAGGGTCAGTTTCGGCGGATGCGTAAACATCTGGGGTGGTATTGCAAAGGGTTTCCTCATGCCGCCTCGCTGCGAGCCAATATGTTTCGAGTCTCTTCGGTCGCTGACCTGGAACAGGTACTCGCCGATTTTCATGCGTACTGTGCAAGCTTCACCGAGGCCTCCGATCGAATGCTGCTCTCTGTTGAACCTTCTCCGGCGTTGTAGATGCCGATCATTCTGGCTTCCACCTCTCCGCGCCGGCGCGAGTTGCTTGCCTTATTGGGCATCCCGTTCAACGTCAAACACCCATCCTTTGATGAACGGCTGGAGGCTAACCGTTCAGCGGTCATGCAAGTACGGTCCTTCGCGCGGGGCAAAGCCCAGTCGGTCGCGCGGCAAGAACCGGAGGCGATTGTGCTGGGGAGTGACACAGTGATTGAGTTGGATCACGACGTGATCGGGAAGCCGCTCGATCTGACAGATGCTCGTGCGATGCTTCGGCGGCTGGCTGGCCGCGACCATCGTGTGCATACGGCGGTCGCAGTCGTCTGCTCAGCTCGCATAATCGATACGGTCGCATTGTCTACGACTGTTGTTCGAATGAAGCCATTCGATGAACTGGCGCATGAACGGTATCTTGCGATAGGGGAAAGTCTCGGCAAGGCGGGAGCCTATTCGATCCAAGGAGAGGGTGGCAGTCTGATCGATTCCATCGACGGAGATTTTCCGAGTGTAGTCGGTCTGCCGCTCCGCCTGGTCGCGCAGCTACTGACGAAAGTTGGTGTGAGCGTGCCGGTTGATCTCGACGTACTCTATGGCATGAAGCCCTATGCCAACTGGGCACGCTTCTCAGTGTAATTGCAAAGGGGTAGGGAGCTTCCGTACAATGCCGCTTCATCAGTCTCTGCCTTGTATACGGAGGGAGTCATGAGCGTGCGATACCTGACATCCTCGGCACGAGTCGGTGGTGTTGCCATCTGTGCGGTCTTGGGGCTGTTGACAGTTGTGGCGCTCCAGCCAGTCTCCGCCATTGAGGTGAAGCTTTCAGCTGAAGAGGCGCAGAAGGCCTTAGAAGTAGGGCGAGCGCCGATGGAGAAGGCGAACACCCCGGAGGATGTCAAAAAGGTCCTCCAGCAAGCCTCGCTGGTCACGCGAGTGGGCGCCGACCCGGAGAAAGATCCCTGCGGAGCCAGCGCGATCCTCCGGACCAAACGCTATCGACTTGAAGCCTTTGGCCGACAGGAAGCGGCGGAGTCCAAGAAGCGAAAAATGGATGTGCGCATGCCCGAGGAGTTCATCAAGAAAGTCGTAGACATGCCCAATATGGAGATCGAGGTTCAGCTGTGTGGCGACGATGAATATTTTGCAGAAGGCGCTGTGATCGAATTGCAACAAGGCTCGAAGAGGATCAAGCCCATCGATATTGGAAAAGCCGAACGCGGCCGAAAGAATGAGGGAGCCGGACCAATCTATCGATCACGCTTTACCGCGCTCTTTGCCTATGAAACATTCGATCCCACGGCCGCCTCAGTTTTCGCCGTGAATCTTCAAGATGGAACTGAGGCAAGAATCGCTGC
>JBDTSF010000360.1:0-2032 GCA_039931295.1 Nitrospirota bacterium
CGATCGTAAAGTTAATCCAGGCGTTACACCAATTACAGACCCCATCAAACACAATGACCCGCGCATGTCTAGTCCACTCATGGGATTTTGGGTTAAGTTCACGCTGCATTCGCCACGTCTCTTGAGGAATGGACAGGTGATTTGTCCTTCACGGGTCGCATCAAGTGTATCAAAGAAAGAAGTCGAAATATTGTGCTTTCTTGAAGCTGTTCGGTTCATGACAGTGTGGCGTAGAGAGATGTGGCGACGAGAAAGGCGCCGGACCGCCTCCAACTCCCACGCAGGTTCCGGCGATTTTCTTGCGCCACCCGATCCCGGGTCGCTCCATGGGCTAAGTGCTGAGCCACGCCGTCTGCTTCGCGCCCTCATCACTGGGGTTGTCTTGGCATCGGCGGTAGGGAAGTCCCTCGACCTCGCAGGATTTGTCGAGGTGCTCACGACTTATCATACCGTTCCTGCCGATTGGTTGTGGCCGCTGGCATGGTTGGTGATCGGCGTCGAATGGGTGCTTGTGCTGTGGCTGCTGTCTGGCTGGAATCTTGGAGTCGGAGCCCTGGCTTGCGCAGCACTCAATCTGGGCTATGCGGCTTGGATGACGGTATCGCTGCTGCGCGGGCTCGATATTCCAAACTGTGGGTGCTTCGGCCGCTTCTTTCCTCAGCCACTGCGCTGGTACTCCCTGCTTGAAGACATCGTCCTTGTCGCCATGTCGTACGCATTATGGCACTGTGCCAGAAAACCGTCGCGCCTCCGTTAACATGGTTTTCAAGGGCGTAAGAGGAGTGTGCGGACTAATGTCTTCCACGAGCTCTGAAACTCAGAATGCCCCTGGTTCCCTCCGTGTACTATGCCCGTGCGCAGAGGGGATAAGGAGAAGTGGAGTGGCTGGCGAGAAATCACTCGACAGACTCGCGGCAGGTGAGCCGCGACCGGCGGTCGATGCGGTCAGCTCCTCCGTTTGTCCTTATGCTGGTGTTCGCCCAATAGTTGCGAGAGCATGTCTTCCATTCCGTCTGCCCACACCTGATACCCCTGCTCATTGGGGTGCAAGTAATCGGGCATGAGGTGTTGGGCGAGGCGTCCCTGGTTGTCGAGAAAAAGCGGGCTGAGGTCTAAGAAAAAGATCTGCTTGTTGTCGGCGTAGGTGCGGGCGAGGTTATTAATTGCCAGGGTTACCTGTCGAAGAGGGTCATCTCCTGATGCTCCACGCGGAAACACGCCCAGCAACAGAATCTTGGTATCCGGAAGGCCTGTGCGCACGGTCGAGAGAATTGCCTGGATTCCTGCTGCCGTCTCCTCCGGAGGATCAAGCCGCGCACCTATGTTGTTGGTTCCGATCATCACGACAGCGAGCTTGGGGGCAATCCCGTCGATTTCTCCATGGTTCAATCGCCACAACACATGCTCGGTGCAATCACCACTGAAGCCCAGATTGACGGCCCGACGGTGTCCATAATAAGTGCTCCAAACGTGGCGACCTTCAGCGGCCCATCTTTGAGTAATGGAGTCTCCAATCATCAGCAGGTCGACTCCGCCCTCCCGGATGCGTGCAAGTGTGTGCTCATGTTGCGCAATCCACCAAGACTCGGATCGAGAAACAGGCGTTACTGCCGCCGGTATGCGATCGAAGGCCTGGACGAAGGTTGGGAGCGTGAGCGGACTTCCCAACGCAAGAAGTATGGCAAGGCACCTGAGATATGGACCTCGTCGATGTAGGAATTTCATGAGCAGTGACCGCTACGTCTACGCAGGAGATGCGGGCGATTCCGAGGCCGTCCTCTATGCGTGAGCCGACGGCGTGGTCCGCCAAAAATACTTGGCGGTTTCATATTCAAAGTGCAACGGATGAATGATGAGAGGTCGTAAGCTCCTCCGTCAAGGAAACAGGATGAATGGAGAACTTCCAACCCGTTCCCCATTTCGTCTCGCGTAGCATGCGATGAAAGGTCGCATGTCGACACAGTCGCGAGCGGGGTTGAATCGGAAGGCCATCGGATCACTTCTTTCTAAGATTCGTCAAGAAGGCCAGGAT
>JBDTSF010000361.1:0-7515 GCA_039931295.1 Nitrospirota bacterium
CGCACCTCTCCACGTGGTAGACCTGAGCGACGGCAGGAGAACGTATGGGGTCGATCTATCGTTGCTACGATCAATTATGAGGCAGCTTACTCTGGGGAGTGTAATTTTTCAATTGATTTTCTTCGATGCTGCTCAGAATAGGCGAGACAGTGAAAGCGCACATGATTAGCTACGGGTCTCGGAGGGTGATATCGAGGATGCTTTTTAAAATCGTGCAGTCTTGTCTCCCTCGTTCGCAGTTTCTGATTATCTGACGATGTTGAGATTGATGCCATCCGAACAAAGGCGAGTGTGCGCATCGAATCCATCTATGAGTATTCGATGGGAATGCAGCATGCTATCTGGATCGGTGGGTGCATGAAGGCGTAACACGATCCGGTTCGCTGCCACTTCGCGTGACGTTTCGGGCCTATTTAAATTGCATGCTTCGGAATCAGAGCCTCAGTCGTTTTGCCACAAAGACCTGATCGGTGTGACGAGCATTGTGAAGACCGCTTAGGCCCCCACCTACAGGCCTCCACTGTCTTGCCGTTATTCCCTTCTTCGTAGTTGCATAAATTATCTTCATAGGCCATTGATAGGATGTATCTTTTCTGCCATCACGGCCCTGGTGAGTTACCTAATCATAACAGTTGGCATCTGCCTTGCTTGGAGAGAGGGACGGAGGGCCATACCCACTCAACGAGATCGCAGGGAGGTTTCAAGAGTCAGTACATCGATTATGTGGCTGCGATGTTTCGCCACTATAGGCAGCAGAATTGAAACCCCCTCTGCAGGCGTGGGATGTCCTTGATCACGATGCGCCCGTGCCGGCCTGTGCCCACCTCTCATACAGCAGATCGGCGATTTTGCAGAATCGTTCATGACTTAAACATCATCAGAAGTTAGCTGCAGGCAGGGGGCGCCGCTATTTCTGAACCGTCTTCAACCTTGAGTATTGCAATACTCCGAGGTTTGTGGCGTGAGGTTGAATGCGGACGGCTATCATCGCGAGAAAGCATGATTTTCTTCCGAGTTTTCAGAAGGTGTACTACTCTGGCCATATGCGTGGGTAATGAGGCGAGAATCAGTTTTCACCATGCTGAACAAGGCCTAGTCTTGTTCATTTTTATCTGAGATAATACCCTTAACTCTTTAGGGGGGTATTCTCTGTCTGTCGTGGAGAAACTGTCTATTGGCTTTCGCCCTCAGCCCCTAACGGACAAACCAAAGCGTTCATGTTAAATCCATTGCCCGCGTCTATTCACAGCCTTGCGGACCTCTTCGAGTTTTCTTGCCGTCAAAAGCCGCAGGAGCTCGCCTATGCCTTTGTTCGTGACACCCTCGAACTTGAGAGTCAGCTGACCTATGGCGAACTCGAACACCGGGTGCGCTCACTTGCCGGTCATCTAGTACGCAGGGCTCGACCTGGTACAAGAGCGCTTCTCCTCTACCCACCTGGGCTTGATGTCTCATGCGCATTCTGGGCCTGTATCTGTGCCGGCCTGGTGCCGGTTCCTGCGCCTGCTCCGGATCCTGTCAGGCGAAAGCATGGCTTGCCGAGGCTTCGCGCTATTGTCGAGGATGCGCAGGTATCGCTGGTGCTCACAACCGCTGATATCAAGACCGGTTCTTCAGAGCTTTCGATCACCAAAGATGGGAGCCAGATTGAATGGATGGCCACCAATCAATCCTACAATCAAGAAGATGCGGTCGAGTTGCCACGTCTCAGTGAAACGGCTCTGGCTTATTTGCAATATACCTCAGGATCGACGGCGTCTCCTCGCGGCGTCATGGTCACCCATGGGAACGTATTGGCGCATTGCAAAGCCTTGAGTCTGGCTGGGGGAGTATCGGACCGCAGTCGGTCGCTCTGTTGGCTGCCGTATTTCCATGACTATGGATTGCTGCACGGAATCATCGCCCCATTCTATGCCGGTATCCCTGCCTATCTCATGTCGCCCGTCACCTTTCTCCGGCGCCCCTTGCGTTGGCTAGAAGCAGTGTCTCGATTTGCCATTACGCACAGCGGTGGACCGAATTTTTCCTACGAGTCGTGTCTCCGAGCCGCTCGGCAACAGCGTGAGTGGCAGGCTGACTTAAGTACATGGATGGTCGCAAGTTGCGGTGCGGAGCCCATCCATCCGGATACGGTTGAGCAGTTTATTGAAACTTTTGGGCCACGGGGTTTCCGGCGAACGTCGTTTGCGCCGGCATATGGATTGGCTGAAGCGACGCTGCTGGTCACGATGAAACAGATCGAGGCGGAGCCGACGTTCTTGACGGTAGAGGCAGACGCATTGGCTGACTCGATTGTCAAAGAGTCTTGCACGTCGGAAAGCGGAACCCGGACATTGGTTGGGTGTGGGGAGCCTCTCGAAGACACGCGTATTCGCATTGTGAATCCGACGACCCAGAGCCTCTGTCTGGCCGGTGCAGTTGGAGAAGTCTGGCTGGCTGGAGCTGGGATTGCTGTTGGATATTGGGGGAGGCAGGAGGAAAGTGACATCACCTTCAAGGCCACTCTCGCCGACTCAGGAGAGGGTCCCTACTTACGGACTGGAGATCTCGGATTCATTCATGAGGGAGAGCTGTTTCTGACCGGCCGGCTCAAGGATCTGATCATCGTGCGGGGACGGAACTATTATCCCCATGATTTGGAGTGGACGGCTGAAGAGGCGCATCCGGGATTGCGGCGAGGATGCGGAGCGGCCTTCTCGATCGCGAGCGAGACCGGAGAGCACGTGATCCTCGTCTATGAGATAGAAAAGAAATTGCCCGAATCAGATTTGACCGAGGTGATGAGCTGTATCCGTCGCGCGCTGGCTGATGAGTATGAATTGGAAGTCCACAATGTGGTGCTGATCAAGTCCGGGACCATCCCGAGAACGTCCAGCGGAAAAATTCAGCGGCACGTCTGCAAGGCGGACTTTGAGTCCGGACACCTCGCTGTGGTTGGGGCGAGTACGCTGGGCGCGACTGAGGAAGAGGACAGCGTCGAGTCGCTGAGCGACATTCCATACACCGCAGTCGAGAAGGGGCTCGCTGATATCTGGCAGGAGGTGCTGGGAGGGCCTCATCCACGGCGCCATGCGAACTTCTTCGCGTTCGGCGGCAATTCGCTGCTTGCCGCACAAGTTGTGGCGAAAATTCTCGATGTGTTTCATGTCGAGGTTCCTCTCAGCGTGCTGTTCGAACGTCCGACTTTTTTCGCGCTGGCTGCTCGTGTCAGTGAACTTAGTGCCAGTCAAGACAAGGCAGAGGCTGCTGTAGAGGGTTGTGGAGTTTTAGGTCGCAGCAATGGCGGGATGCAGACTCCTCTTGTGGCACTGTCCTCAGCAGCGCGACAGGGTCGGATGCCGCTCAGTTTTTCGCAGCAGCGACTCTGGTTCCTCGAGCAGGTTCATCCTGGGAGTTCGATGAATCATATCTCCATGGGTGTGAGTCTGCGGGGTTCTGTCAATTCCGAGGTGTTGGAGCGGTCGGTGCAGGAAATGATCTGCCGACACGAGATTCTTCGAACCCGCTTCGGGTCGGAGAGGGGCGAGGGGTTTGCGGAAGTATCTGGTGAGATGGTGTTCACGATAGGAAATCATCATCTCCAAGCACTGAACCAGGCAGAGCAAGAAGTTGAGGTCCAACAGCTGCTGCGGGCGGAAGCCGGTCAACCGTTTGATCTCGGTCAAGGGCCGTTGTTCAGGATTGCATTATTCGCGCTCGACCAGGATCAGCATGTTCTGGGGCTGACATTCCACCGCCTTGTAGCCGATGGGTGGTCTCTGCGTGTGTTCTGCAAGGAATTGGCGCTTCTCTATGAAGCCAGAGGCGTTGTTCAAGACGCTGGACTATCCAAGCTGAACGTTCAGTATGCTGACTATGCGAATTGGCAACGGACCAGGCTCAAACAAGGTCTTCGTGAGGTCCATCGAGAATACTGGATCGGGCAGTTGAATGGCGCCCATCCACCCGTCGAGCTACCGGCCGACCGTCCGCGTCCGCGCCCGCGGACGTTTGAAGGAGACGTGCGGTCACAGCCTCTCTCTCCGGGGCTTGTGAATGCCTTGGAAATATTCTGCCGACAGCAGGGTGTGACGACCTTCATATTGCTGTACGCTGTCTTTGTGACATGGCTGCATCGTTACACCCAAGAGCCTGATGTTATTGTTGGATCGGTGGTGGCCAGTCGGCGTCGTGTAGAGCTCGAGAATGTCATTGGGTATTGTGTGAATACGGTGGCGTTGCGGTCCACACTTTCGGATGGACTCACCGGGCAGGACTTATTGAAACAGGTACGCCGAGTGGTGACAGAGGCCTACGATCATCAGGAACTCCCGTTTGAAGAAGTCATTGAGGCGCTGTCACTACGACGCGAGGGGACGCTTTCCCCACTCTTCAACGTGATGATTGTGGGTGAAGACGATCCATTGTCCGCTTTCACAATTCGAAACCTTGAGGCGACCCATCTTCCCTGGGAGCCGACGGCGTCGGAGTTCGATCTCGTGTTGATGGTTGTGAACAAGGTTCATGGCGTGGAATTGGTGTTGCTCTACAATTCCACGATTTTTGATCAATCGACTGTCAGTCGCATGTTGGGACAGATGGAGTCGCTCCTTGGGGAATTCATCAAGAAACCTGAGGCCCGTCTTGGCGAGCTCTCGTTACTCACGTCGGAAGAGCGCCGGCACAGGCTGTTGGAATGGAACCGCACCAACGATCCGGTTCCGTTTTCTGTGGGTATCCATGCGCTCATCGAGGAGCAGGTGGAGCGGACTCCGGAGGCCATCGCGGTGACCTGTGGGGACAAGTCTCTCAGCTATCAGGAATTGAACCGACGTGCGAACCGAGTTGCCCATGCCTTGCAGACATTAGGGGTGTGTGCCGACGTACCAGTGGGGCTCTGTGTCGAGCGCTCGGTGGACGGTCTTGTGGGTCTCCTGGGTATTCTCAAGGCCGGAGGGGGCTATGTTCCTCTGGATCCGTCCTTCCCCGATCACCGTCTCCGGCTCATGGTGGATGATGGGAAGGTTGCGATCGTGGTGACACAGGGGCACCTCCATAGCCATGTACATGGCTATGGAGGCCAGATATGTGACGTGGAGACTCTCTGTCAATCCACAGTGAAGGGAGGGGAGGAGAATCTCGCGGTCCCCGTTTCCCCTGATCAATTGGCGTATATCATGTACACCTCAGGGTCGACCGGGAGACCCAAAGGTGTAGCCGTCACACACCGCAATCTGGCGACTTCTCTTCGTGCCAGGCTTCAGTATTACCCGGAACCGGTCTCTCGGTTTCTCCTCACCTTCTCTCTGGCTTTTGATGGTTCTGTGACGGGAATTTTCTGGACCTTATTGCGGGGAGGGGAATTGGTCATTCCTCCGGAGGCTGCCCATCGCGATCCGGCCGAACTTGCTGCGCTGATTGCACGGCGCCATATCTCGCATGTTGTCTGGGTGCCTTCTTTATACCACGCCGTGCTCGGTGAGGCGTTGAATACACAGCTGGAATCACTTCGTATCGTCATTACCGCCGGAGAGAGCCTTCCTCTTGAGCTCGTGAGACGGCATTACCAGTTCGTGCCTTCCGCCACGCTGTACAACGAATATGGACCGACGGAAGCCACGGTTTGGTGTAGCGTGTATCACACGACACGTCAGGAAACAGGAGCGCGAGTGCCGATCGGGAAACCGATCGATTGTATGCAGCTGTATGTGTTGGATGCAGGCTTGGAGCCGGTGCCCATCGGCGTACCGGGGGAGCTGTATGTGGCAGGGGATTGCCTGGCTCGTGGATATGTGAACCAGCCGCAATTGACCCAAGAACGGTTTCTCACGCACCCCCATGTGGCCGGCGCCAGACTGTATCGGACCGGCGACTTGGCTCGGTATCGGGAGGACGGCAATGTTGAGTTTCTTGGGCGGGTGGATCAGCAGGTTAAGCTGCGTGGGTTCCGGATCGAATTGGGTGAAGTTGAATATGTGCTGAGTAACTTTCCTGGTGTGTACCAGGCTGCGGTTCTGCTTCGACAGGATAAGCCGGAGCAGCAACGGTTGGTAGGGTATATCACCGGCCAACCGAGGTTGAACACGATGCTCGACGAGGTGCGGAGTTATCTCACAACCCGATTGCCGCACTATATGGTGCCCTCCGTCATTTTGTGGGTAGAAGTGATGCCGCTCAGTGCGACAGGAAAGATCAATCGAAGCGCGCTTCCTGTTCCGGAGGAGACAGCGGGCCAAGCGGTGGCCAGGGTCGCGCCGAGGAATCAGATCGAAGAATCGCTGGCTGAACTGTGGAAGGCTGTGCTTGCTGTACCAGAGGCGGGCATTCATGACAACTTTTTTGAGCGAGGAGGCCACTCTCTTTTGGCGACACAGCTCGTCTCGCGAATGCGTGAGGTCTTTGAGGTTGACGTCTCGATACGGGCGGTGTTTGAACGACCGACGATCGCGGCGTTGGCCGAAGAAGTGACGCGTGTGCGGCGCGAGGAGCAGAAGGCTTCAGCGATTCCACCGATCGTTCGGGTATCCCGAGATCAACCCCTGCCCCTTTCCTATTCTCAACAACGCATGTGGCTCATGTATCGATTGGCTCCTGACGGTACGGCGTACAACATGCCGTTTGCCTCGCGACAGATGGGTCCTCTCAATAAAGCAGCCCTCCGGAAGACGATCGATGCCATTTGTCAACGTCATGAGGCCTTCAGGACGGTCTTCGCCATGACCGGTGAGGGGCCGATTCAAATCGTCAGTCCCTTTCGGCCTCCTCATTGGGTTGAAGTTGATCTGACTGCACGGCTGCCGAGCGAACAACGGCAGCCGGAGGCGGCTCGGCTGGTAGAGGAGGAAGCGAACCAGTCGTTCGATCTTGAGAAGGGCCCATTGGCGCGGTTTTTATTGATTGAGATCGGGCCCGAGGACCATGTGCTGGTGCTCACGATGCATCATATTATCGGAGACCAGTGGTCGTTCGGGGTCATCGGGAGTGAGTTTGCATTTTTCTATAATGCGTTTAGCCGAGGGGAGGTGCCATCTGTCAAGCCGATCCCGCTTCAGTATGCGGACTATGCGGTGTGGCAGCGGCGTTGTCTCACCGACGAGTGGCTCAGTATACAGTCGGATTATTGGCAGAAGAAGCTGGCAGGACTGTCCAAGCTCTCATTGCCGACTGACTATTCACGGCCGACGGTGCAAACATTTAACGGCGCACACTGCCTGCTGGAGTTGCCCGCCTCGTTGATCGAGCGACTGAAGCAGTTCAGCGCAGAGCACAACGCGACAGTGTTCATGACTCTGTTGGCCTGTTTTCAGATTCTGTTGAGCCGATATTCAGGCCAAAGCGATATCGCCGTGGGTTCGCCTATTGCCAACCGGACTCAATCTGCGGTCGAATCGATCATCGGCTCGTTCGTCAATACCTTGGTGCTACGCACCGATCTTTCCGGCGATCCGACGTTCATTGAAGTGCTGGCGCGAGTCCGCGACACGGCGTTAGAGGCCTATGCCAATCAGGATTTCCCGTTCGATAAGCTGGTGGAGA
>JBDTSF010000362.1:0-28489 GCA_039931295.1 Nitrospirota bacterium
CAGGCTGCGGAACGAGAGAGTGTATTCGCCAGTTTGAGTATCGCGCATGAGCGTGTCCGAGAAGCCTGTCGCATCGTTGGCGTGATGATCGATGATTTGATACCGAGAAACAAATGCCTGGGCGCTGCCAGTGATTTGGCTAGCGGTAGGTATGCCAACAAGATCCACGAACCGCGTCTGAACAGCGAATTGATCTTCTCCGACTTTCCGAATATCGTTATTCCCGTCTCTTAAAACTAATCTGAGTTCTCTGCCTTGTACGGTAAACTGATCCAAGTAAGCTTCTGCAGCCATTTGTTGGATAGCGAAGTCCAACCAAGTCTTGATATCAGCGACTGGCATTATTGGTCTCCTTTGTATCTAAGACAGGAATCAAGACTTGCTGAATAAACTTGGGAGTTGTCTTTAGCCCACGATTCGGGCAACTTGGCGCTGTAAGCCACCAAACACCTGTTACATTGTTTTTTGTTCGACCTGTGCGAGCAAAGCTACGCCGTACAGCCAAAACCTGATTCGTCTCCATATCAAGAACAATGAGCTCTCCACCGGCAATACCGAACTCGCGGTCATGCGGTCGCGTAATACCACGCCATGTATAGCCATAACGACTCTTCAACGCTGGCACTGTGATATCTGTGACAACGTAGGGAACAAATACACCCTGCCCATTGATCATTGTCTGGTACTTCTTTCCTGGATTTGCCTTTTCGTCCCTGTAGTACCGTTGGTACTTTGTTGAATCCCCAGACTCGCCCTTGCTACTCAACAAAATCTCAAGAAACAGATATTTCCCTTGAACAGGTTGCACATAGGAATCCTGTGCCCCAGGCATGTCGTCATCAGATGTATGGCCGTAAGGATCCTCGAGTGCATAAAGGTGTTCTAGTTCATAATCTGTTGCTGCTTTTCTGGGCCGCATCATGTACAGTCCGTCCACATTCTTCACCGTCTTGTAGATGAACTCCCCCGCTTCCGTCTTACAGAGATGCTCGAAGTACTGTTCCGATGTCATTCCAGATTTGTAGCCGCTGTCTGCCGGCACCGGATTCGGAATCTTGATCGAGTGGGCGAAGCGGCCTTCCTCCGTCGCCAATGGATTGGCGGGTGGTAGTTTCAGAATGTCGCAGCGTCGGTTCGCTGGATCGATCTTATGGGTCGCGCAATACTCCGCTTTCTTCTTCATCGCCTGCTCGAATCGTTCCGCCACCGTCTCGGCGGTAGCAATATAGACTTGCCCGAACAGCCCAATGAGGCAGCCTATAGAGACCAAAGTCAGTTCTTGCAATCGTACATGTCTCATCTTTACCCCCTTGTGCCTACGCCTTCGACTTCGGTTGCCGAGCATCGCGCAGGCCGACCAACACTTGTTGGATCTGCTGATGCAAGCGCGCCAGCACATCCACCCCCATCGCCACGCGGGTGACCAGGTGCCCTTCCAAGCCTTTCGGGGCCGCTTGGCCGTCCTTCGCAGTCTTGGCGATGGCGGCCAGGAGAGTGGGTTCAATGAAACCGAAATCGAGATAGGCAATCCCCTGCGCCACCGCAACGTTGGTATAGTTCGTGGCGCGCGGATGCGCCGACGATTCACTGGGCTTCAAACGCACGTTGAGCGCGATAGTCTGGCCTTTGGCGTCACTCATGTTGGTTGAATCTCTTTGTAGGGCAGACGAGGAGGTGAGCCTGGCTGCAGGTTCACGAGGGGACAATCATGAACGACATTCATTCCCGATGTTCTCTTCATGGCAAAGGGAGGCCGACAGTACCAAGCCCTTCGGGTTCCTGTAAATACCCCCTTCGAGAGCCGGCGCACGGTCGCATGCGTCTATTCACCACCACGCCTAAGGTAGCGATCCAGACACAGGTCTGGGATAGGTCTCAATAAGAATCTGCCCACACAGGGGGAATCCCTCAACTCAACCGCTCAGGACATGACAGGCTCGGTCTCCAACAGCAAGGCAAACCGGTGCGGCCTAAGCGATCGCCGACTGAACTCGACATGATCTCGATATAAAAAGACTCCCGACCCCTTTTTGTCTTAAAAAAAATCTCGCCATCGGCTCGGGTAACCCATCGCGTTCCCAGTCGCCCCCTTGACTCTGGTTGGGATATTCGGTGCCGCGGAACGACAGGGTAAAATTGTTGGTGCCACGTTCTTGCATCAGCGTCGCCGAAAAGCCGGTGGCATCGTTGGCATGATGGTCGACAATTCGATACCGATCTACAAAAGCTTGATCTTGCAGCCCTTGAGTTTGTGTGCCGGTAAAGCGAGTCTCCCCAGATTCCGGAAAACCAGAACGATTATTGCCGAGCCGCAACTGAATCTTGACCTGCTCGGCATTGTTCCAATCGATTCCGTCCAGATAGCTCTCCGCTGCCATCTGCTGAAGTGCAAACTGCAACCAGGTGCTGATCTCACTTTGTGGCATTGGAGCCTCCTTCGCTTACTTCTGAAGTGGGCTTGAGCACCTTACTCAAGAATTCATATGTGTACGCATTGGCATGCTTGTATGTGGGACAGACATGTCCTCCTAACCACCAGGCTCCCGTTAAATTGCGCACATCACCAATACGAATAAAACCGCGTCGAACCGCTAGTACTTCATTGGCGTGGAGGTCCATCACAATAAGTTCCCCCCCCACGATTCCAAGTTCTCGGTCATGGGGTCGTTCAATACCTCGCCACGTATAGCCATAGCGGCTCTTGAGTGAAGACGCCTCCTCAATGTTCATGGGACTTTTGTCTTGCACATATCCAAAGTAATGAAGGTAGTGAGTCTCGGTTCGGTCACTAGAGGCCGGTCTGGATTTTCGAATCTCAAAGAACTTGTAACGCCACCAGGGTGGATTAATGAAAAGCTTTTGAGGTGCATCAGTCTCAATATCAGAATATGCATACGGATCTTCGAGTGCATACAGATGCTGGAGCTTGTGGTCATTTACTTGCTCTCTTGACCTCATCAGATAAAGCCCCTCCACATTCTCCACCGTCTTGTAGATGAACTCCCCTGCTTCGGTCTTGCAGAGATGCTCAAAATATTGCTCCGGCGTCATATCGGGTTTGTAGCCGCTGTCTTCCGGCACGGGATTGGGAATCTTGATGCTGTGCGCGAATCGCCCCTCTTCTGTCGCCAGGGGATCGGCGGGCTGGAGTTTCGTGATGTCGCATCGATGGTTCGCCGGATCAATCTTGTGCGTCGCACAGTACTCGGCTTTCTGCTTTATGATCTTTTCAAATCGTTTGCCGGGGGTCTCACCGTTCGCAACATTGACTTGTCCAAGCAACACGAGCAGGCACCCGGACACGAACAGGCTGGCAATCTTATACATGGTCACTCCACCCTCGAAATGGAATTATTAAAAGTGGGGCTTGCAATCGCACGTTTCTCATAGTCGTCCTCCACAAGCCTAGCTTCTCGGCTTCGGCTGCCGCGTCTCGCGCACGCCGACCAATACTTGTTGGATTTGCTGATGCAAGCGCGCCAGCACGTCCACCCCCATGGCTACACAGGTGACGAGATGCCCTTCCGATCTTTTGAGGGCCGCTTGGCCGTCCTTCGCAGTCTTGGCAATGGCGGCCAGGAGAGTGGGTTCAATGAAACCGAAATCGAGATAGGCAATCCCCTGCGCCACCGCGACGTTGGTATAGTTCGTCGCGCGCGGATGCGCCGAGGGCTCACCAGGCTTCAAACGCACGTTTAACGCAAGGGTCTGGCCTTTGGCCTCACTCATGCTGGGTGACTCCTTGTGTGGTAGATGCAGGGATCGCAAAGAAGTCAGAAGGTACCAAAGCATTTGGCTCTCCGTACATACCTCTTTCGTGAAGAACAGGGTGCCTGGAACTGAGAGATCCTCAGAAAATAATCTGTCGTTTTACAGGGTTATAGACATGATCGAGGACGTGGGAGACAAGTGGTTCAGGTCTTGTAATGTTTATATTTTCCAGCTCCGCCTGCTTCAAGCTCCGACTCATCGAGGTTGCACCTGAAGGGACGGACTCGGCTTCGACGGTTCCTCAAGGAGATGATAAGGATAACCCATCAGGCAATGGGCATGGCAGAACCAGCCCAAACAGTCGACAACCTGGACGAGAAGGGAGCGCCAGGGTTGGCTCTTTCACAACCTGAGCGACTCAGTATTTAAAAGATATTTCCCGCGCCGGGGGTGTAGCTTGCGCTGATGACACTATTGCTGATGAGCGTATCGCACTGCACCACCCCGCTGAATTTCGACATGCCTGAGTTCACGGTGACCATGCCTGAACTGATTTCGACTATGCTGGCATTGATGGTGACTTTTGCACTGGCGTTCACCATGATCCCTGCCGCCTCAAGTGTCACTGAATTGCCGTTGCTGTCCCTAATCTCGATCGAGCCAGGGCCGTCCTTGAGCGTGACCTTTTGGCCACCAGGCGTCTCGACAATGAAGCGCTCCTGGCCGCTTTGATCGTCTAAAGTGATTGTCACGCCGTTGCGGGAACGCAGAATCTTTTTGTTGTTATTCGCATCCATCGTCTCCGGCGGCGAGTTGGTACCGTTCCACAGGCTGCCAATGACATAGGGCCGTCGCACGTCGCCGGCCTCGAAGGCGACCAGCACTTCGTCGCCCACGTCAGGGATAAACCACGTACCTCGATTCTTGCCGGCCATCAAGGTGGCCACACGAGCCCATACGTTGGAGCCGCGTTGGCCAGATTCGTCCACCTGCGGAAGCTGCACCTGTATGCGTCCAAGGTTTTCGGGATCAACGTTATCAATCACGACTGCCGGGAACACTCCATTCAGCTTTCTCATACGTTCCTCCTCTCACTTAGGCCCAATGTTGCGGCTTAACAGCGATCTGTCAGCGCTGTCCGAATCATTTTAGCAATGTCAGCAGAAACTGCCTATTAATCTCAGGCCATGTTGTGGACAGACGACCGCGCTTGTCAATCGTGGCACTGGTGACCCTCCACTATGAGAAGAAAAGACCGATTGACGTCAAGTCCTGTAATCACACATCGCCTACTCACCGCTTTAAGCAATGGGGCACAGTGTGAGCTAAACCAGGAGCCATGTGAGACGGGCGCTCAGAACTTGCGTCTGCATCGCTGCTCACGTCAGAATAGTGCCATCACACCCTATGGCTGCCCTCCATCAACACAACCAGCACATCGCCACCATCTTTCGGTCGATGGCGGAACGATTGGCTGCCCAGCGGGCGAATCCCTATCGGGTTAGAGCCTATCGAAAGGCAGCGGATACCATCGAAGCCTTGGAGGAAGATATTGCCGATGTCGCCGCACGGCATGCGTTGGAAGACATCGATGGAGTCGGAAAGGATCTGGCAGAGAAAATCGAAGAATTTCTGAAAACTGGAACGATTCAAGCCTATGAAGCCTTAAGAACGCCGCTTCCTGACGCCGTGAAGGCTTGGGCTCAACTCCCGGGACTATCCGAATCGCTCGTCGCTTATCTCTACACCCGCCTGCACATCACCACATTGACCGATCTGGAACAGTTAGTGCGCTCGCACATGCTGCGCACCACGCCGGGGTTTACAGGGTCGGAAGAGCGGCTGCTGGAGGCGATTGCCACCTCACAGCAGCCACCACTTACTAAGAAGCCCGAGGAAGCTCCTTAAAGATCTTCCAGGTCTTCAGCATTTCGACCGCCTTTTGAAGTTGCACATCCTGCTCCAGCGAGGGTTCGCCGAAGACCTCGCCGGGAGGGGTCGGATGCGTGGTACCGTTCTTCGGGGTGCCTTCGTCCTGTCCCTTGCCGTTCGGAGCCGATTGGTCTTTCCCCGGCACGACTGTGGGCTTGGCTTGCTTCGCCTCTCCATCCTTTTCACCGGACTTCGTCTCACCCACCTTGGCAACAGTCGTCGGTGCTGGGAGTTTCACGACAATATCAGGCGTGATGCCGGTCGATTGGATCGATCGCCCTTTCGGTGTGTAGTACTTCGCCGTCGTGAGACGGAGCCCGGACCCATCCCCTAACGGGAGAATCGTTTGCACCGATCCCTTGCCGAACGAGGTTGTCCCGACGATCACCGCCCGCCCATAGTCTTGCAAGGCGCCGGCCACGATTTCCGACGCGCTCGCCGATCCTTCATTGATCAGAATAATCATGGGCGAATCGTCCATCTGATCTTTCCCCTTGGCGATCCACTCGTCCTTCTTGCTTTCACGTCCTTTCGTATAGACCACGAGCTTGCCCCCGGGGAGAAACTGCTCGGACACCTCAACGGACGCGGTCAGCAGTCCGCCGGGATTGTTGCGAAGGTCGAGGATCGTCGATTGGAGCTTCTGCTCTTTGAATTGCTTGAGCACCTTGCTCAAATCCCGCCCCGTCGATTCTTGAAATTGTGTCAGCCTCACGTAGCCGATGTTGTCCAACACCTTCGACTTCACGCTCTCGATCTTGATGGTATCGCGGACCAGTGTAAATTGGAGTGGATCAGGAGTTCCCTCCCGCTGAATCGTCAAATTGACTTTGGAGCCCTTGGGGCCACGCATCTTCTGGACTGCATCCATCAACGTGAGGTCTTTCGTCGTTTCGTCGTTCACTTTGGTAATGAAATCACCGGCCTTGACCCCGGCGCGGTGGGCTGGCGTGCCCTCGATGGGCGCAATGACAGCGAGGCGATTTTCCTTCACACCGATCTGGATGCCCACCCCCCCGAACTCACCCTTCGTTTCGACCTGCATTTCCTTATACATCTCCGGCGTCATATAGGCTGAATGCGGATCGAGTGTTGAGAGCATGCCACGAATGGCCCCTTGGACAAGATCCTTCGCCTTCGTTTCGTCGACGTAACTCTTCTGAACTTGGGTCAACACTTCGGAAAACGTCTTCAGCTCTTCATACGTTTCCGTCGCATGCCCAGTCCGCTCCCACCCCTTGCCGAGTAGCACGCCCAAGACCAGGGCGACCATCACCATCGGGGCTAACACCCAGCGTCGTCGTCGGGGATTCTGTCCCATTTCCATAATAGTCACGTCCTTTCCTCTTCCCGTTCCCTAGTCAGGGTGCTGAAAACGCCTACCAGCTTCGTTCTCGCATCGCTCAGCGGCGTTGTCTGCATAAACCAAGTTTTTTACAACCGCTTACCGTCTCGCTAACCATTGGAGCGGATCAAGTGGCTCCGCCCCCTGGCGTAACTCAAAGTATAAAGTATCTTCGCCCGTCATGCCCGTATCTCCCGTTTCTCCGATTGCTTGCCCGGCCCAGACCTGTGATCCCACAGACGCCAGGATCTTCGAGGCATGGGCATACAGCGAAAAGAACCCGTTCGCATGATCAAGGATTATAACGAGTCCGTACCCTTTCAACCAGTCGGCATAGACCACAGACCCCGGCATCACCGCGTGAATGGCGCTGCCTTCCACCGTCTTGATTTCAATGCCCCTGCGCTGCACATAGGTATTGAAGGTCGGGTGCTTCTGCCGGCCAAAGTAGGAAACAATACTCCCATCAGCCGGCCAGGGCAATGTGCCTTTCACCCCGCGAGGGAGAAGCCCCCCGGTCGGAGGCCGGGCCGCGGCGGCGCGGCGGCGCGCCTCCATTTCGCGCAACAAACTATCGATACGCGAGGCGGACCGTTCTAACTCCTGGAGGGCATGTTCATAGGATTCTTTTTGATGCGTGATCTTGGTGAGATAGACCTTCTTTTCTTTCTTGACCGATTGCATCTCAACCAGCTGCTTCTCGGTGCTTTGCTTGTAGGACAACATGCTGACACGCGCATCTTCTCGCTGGCGCTCCGCCTGCTCCATTTGGGCCATATCGGTTCGAAACGTGCCCATGAGCGCATAGTCCCGTTCAGACACGGCTGAAAGATACTGAATCCGCCGCTGGAAATCCCCGTACGAGTCAGAGGCGAGCAAGGTTTTCCAATGCCCGAACCGACCCTCCATATATTGCACCCGCAGCCGAGCCAGAATGGCGTCCCGGCGTTCTCGTATCCTCACACGCAACCCACCGATCTGCGTCGTGATAGTCTCGATCTCCTGATCTTTCTTTCGCAACTTTCGGCTGATCTCCTGATGCGCATGCCGATACTGCACCAACCGCTCGTCGAGAGTCTGAATCCCCTGCAAGAGAGACTCTCGCTTTTTCCCTGCTTTATCGGCACGTTTCCGTGTCTCTTCGATCTGACCTTTGAGTTGGTCGAGAGCCCTCCGCTCTTTCTCAATCTTGTCGGTGATCGGATCGGCAACCGCCATAGCAGACCAGGAAAACCCCATCAGCCCCCACAGCGCGACGCCGACCATGAGCTTCATCCAAGACCTCATGCCTTGGCCTCACCGAACCGCCGTATCGATACGAGACTGCCGGCAAACCCGAGACCCATCCCTAACGCAATCAGAGCAAGACAGACCGAGGGAGAAAGAAATGCGATGAGATTGTCGAGCCCGGCAAATCGTCCGGTCGCCCGCATTTGTTGGCGAAATAGTTCGTACATGAACTTGAGCATGACCAGCGAGAGTGCGCTGCCCAACGCGCCAAGCACGGCGCCTTCCAGCAGATAGGGGATATGGATAAAACTGGTTGTCGCGCCGATGAGCCTCAAAATGGCGATCTCGTCCCGCCGGGCAAAGAGTGTGAGGCGAATCGTATTGGCGATAATGGTCACCGCCGCCGCTGAGAGAATCACGCCAATGCCGATGGCGACCAACTCAATCGAGTGAATCACCTTGGCAAGGGCATCAATCCAATCTTGATTGTAGTCGACCTTGGAGACTCCGGCGACCTGCCTGACCCGTTCTGCCCATCGGTTGATCGCATCAAGTGAATGAAACGATGGGCTGAGCGCCACCACGAATGAGGCCGGGAGGGGGTTCTGGCCCAGCCCTTCGAGTAAATGAGACTCCGAAGGAAATTGTGCTTTGAACTCTCCCAATGCCTGCTCTTTCGAGATAAACAACAGTGAGGCGACGGCTTGATCGCTCCGCAACTGTTGCTCGATTTCCGCAACCGCGTCTGAGACGAGCCGGTCCTCAAGATACACCATGATTTTCACATCGTCCTGGAGCCATCCGGCCGCCGCCAGAAGATTGACATAGAGCAGCAAGAAGACGCCGACACAGGCCAAGGTAAAGGCCGTGGTCACGATGGCAACCATCGTCGTGGCTCGGTTGGTCCACATATTCACCCACGACTCTCTAAGCAGGTACGAAAGCGTCCTCACCCCATCACCCGCCGTTCCGGCGACAACGTGCCCTGCGACAAGGTCAGCACCCGCCGATTTACTTGCTCCATGACCAGCGGATCGTGCGTCGCGACCACCACGGTGGTGCCGCGCGCGTTAATGAGTTTGAACAGTTCGATGATCTCGGACGTCAAAGCCGGATCTAAATTTCCAGTCGGTTCATCCGCCAATAAAACGACCGGACCATTGACGATCGCGCGCGCAATACAGACCCGCTGCTGCTCTCCTGTCGAAAGACCGGCAGGCAGCTGATCTCGCTTGTGGTCAACACCCACCGCTCGTAATGCGTCCGTGACTTTCCGGCGAATGTCGGCGGAAGAAATCCCTTGCACCAGCAAGGGCAACGCGACGTTGTCGAAGACGGACTTCTTCGGCAACAGTCGAAAATCTTGAAACACCGTTCCCACCTTGCGGCGCAGATAGGGAATTTCTGACCGCCTGAGCATCGTCACGTTCTTTTGGTGAACGAAGATCTGTCCCTCATCAGGCTGTTCAGCCCCGATGAGCATCCGCAACAGCGTCGACTTCCCCGCTCCACTGGGACCCATGAGAAGAACAAATTCTCCCTTCCCGATCTCAAAACTGACATCCGAGAGCGCCGAACGCTGATCGTACCGTTTTGACACGTGAATCAATTGAATCATCGTCACCCTACCAACGGAGGTCGTCTCCGGAGATTTCGAAGGCATTCTGAATATGCTCGATTTGCGGAGCGACGGCATTCGGGCCTTGCAGCAAGACGACATCGAATCTGCAGAGGCGATCTTTGATGTGGTGCCGTGCCAAGTATTGAGCCGCTAACTGAATCAATTTTCCCTGCTTCCGGTGATGAACGGCATGAATTGCCCCGCCGAACGCATCGGTTTGACGCGCCTTGACCTCGACAAACACCAGGACCTGACCGTCCTCAGCTACTAAATCCAGCTCCCCCAAAGAAGAACGCAGATTACGCGCCAGAATTCGATATCCCTTGCGCCGCAGATACTCCGCCGCCGCCGATTCCCCTGCTTGGCCAAATAGTTTCCGAGGGTTAAGACTGGTCACTGATTCATCCGCGAAGATTCACCCAGGTCCGTACGCGAGGGGGGTCGGCGACCGCGACGTCCATCCAGGAGCTGCGCAACGGGAGCAAACGTGCGACGGTGAATCGCGCAAGGACCATATCGAGCAAGCCGCTGTAAATGTTCCTTCGTCCCATACCCTTTATGCGAGAGAAAATTATAGTCTGGATAGGTCTGATGATACACCGCCATCATACGATCGCGCGTCACTTTCGCGACAATCGACGCCGCGGCAATCGAGATCGATAATGTATCACCCTTAATGATCGCGCGGGAGGGAATGGCAAGATTCGACAAGATGACCGCATCGATCAAGAGACAGTCCGCCGGGGGAGTCAACGATCCCAGCGCACGACGCATGGCGAGGCGAGTCGCCTCTAAAATATTGAGGCAGTCGATTTCCTGCTCTGTGGCGATCCCAACTCCGACGGCACGCGCCCGGCGAATGATCACCTCGTAGAGCTGCACGCGTGCGGACGCTGAGACTTGTTTGGAATCATCGACACCAACTAAACGGCAACGAGTGGGCAAGATGACCGCTGCCGCGACGACAGGGCCGGCCAAGGGGCCTCGTCCGGCTTCATCGAGACCAGCGATCAGACGATAGCCGCGCCGACGGGCTTCTAATTCGAATTCATCGGTAGGTCCCACGATGCGTCCGTTTAAAGGGCACCCGACCTGCATAGTCGGTGGAATCGGGGAACAGGACTGGCAGGATACTGAAACAGTCCGCCAGCAGCGTGCTCGGCACCCGTGAAGCGTACCTCGTGAAGCGTCGTTCGCTTCCGGGTTCGAACGTTTCACGCTTCACGAACAACAAGGACGCATGTTGAGCGTCTTGTAAGATAGGTTTTCCGCAGCCTATTAGGCCTTTGCCACTGAGGCGGCTCCGGCTGGCTCTACAGCCTTGCTGGCGCCCCCAGCTTTCCCCTTGACGCTCGCGACGAATTCCCGATCTTCGACCTTGGCAAACTTTCCCTTCTTCCCTCGAAGATAGTACAGCTTGGCCCGACGCACCTTGCCTTGACGCATCACCTCGACACGCGTCACGATCGGGGAATGGAGCGGGAAAATTCGTTCCACGCCGACACCGTAGGAGACTTTACGCACCGTGAAGGTCTCCGTATTCAGCAAGCCTTTCCGGGCAATCACCGCGCCTTCGAATACCTGGATACGCTCTTTCTCTCCTTCGACCACTTTCACGTGCACACGGACGGTGTCCCCGATTTCAAAACTGGGTACCGACTTCTTCCGGAAAGACTGTTGTAACCGTTCCAAGCGATTCATGAGACGACTCCTTCCTCCCCACATCGAACAGGCGGCACCGGCACGCCCTCACGAGTAAGTTCATCCAGCAATTGTTGATCCTCGAGACTGAAGACCCTATCTTGTAACAGATCCGGACGTCTCTGACTGGTACTTCGCAGCGCTTCCTTCCGACGCCACAGACGAATGGCTTCGTGATGTCCTGAAAGCAATACCTCCGGGACGGGCATCCCTCGAACCTCCGCCGGCCTTGTATAGTGCGGATATTCGAGCAACGCCTCCGTGAACGACTCTTCCTCGATTGACTCCGGATCGCCCAATACCCCGGGAACCAATCGGGCTGCCGCATCGATGAGCACCAGCGCCGGCAATTCGCCTCCGGTCAGCACATAGTCCCCGACGGAAATCTCTTCCGGGTGCAAGGCCAGCCGCACGCGTTCATCCACTCCCTCATAGTGACCGCAGAGAATGACGAGCCGACGCGAGTCGACCGCCAGATTTTTCGCATATGCCTGCGTGAATGGGCGACCATGCGGAGAAGGGAACAGGAACCGAATCTCTTCACCGGCCCGCGCATAGTCGTCCTGAATCTGTTCGACCGCACGCAAGATGGGCTCAGCCTTCATCACCATCCCGGCCCCTCCACCATAGGGCACATCGTCCGCGACCTTATGCCGATCGAGCGTATAGTCGCGCAGGTTACGCACACACACATGCAACAAACCTTTCTCTTGCGCACGCTTGAGAATGCTCTGGTCGAGTACCGGCGCGACCATCTCCGGAAATAGCGTGAGAATGTCACACCGCATGACGATCCTCAATCAAATCGTCGATTCCGCGGACCACCATCCGCCGACGCGCGAGATCCACCGACGTCACAAAATTCTTCGCGGCGGGAATGAGGACTTCCTGCGCCCCATTGCGTACGACAAACACATGATTCTCCGGTATCTCTAAAATCGTCTCCAGTACACCGATCTCAAGACCCCGTTCATTCTCGACCGTCATCCCAATAAGATCGCATTCAAAATACACATTCGCGGACAACACCGATGCAGGAACACGCAGTACTTGAATGAGCCCCCCGCGCAGCATGCCGGCCGCCTCCGGCGTCGTCACACCCGCAAGACCCATAATGTAGGTCGAGCCTGCTCGACGAACATGCGTCACGGTCATCTCAATCGTCTGTCCCGTTGTCTCCAGCACCTGCACCTGCGTCAGATGGTCTAACCGCCCAGGCACATCGCTCAACGATCGAACTTTAAACTCGCCTCGCACACCAAAGTGGCGCTCGATCTTGCCGATTGTGATAAAGTCCATCTGTGCGACCGTCATACCCTACTCACACTTTTGATGATGGTTTGCCGCACAATCTCCCAAACGGACATTTCTTGTGACGCGTATCTCGTAGGCAACGATCAGACCCATCCATTCCGTCATGTCAATCACGCTTCACACGCAACGTTCCACGCACGAGAACAACGAATCGGCGATTGCCGAGGTGTTCATGAATAATGCGGGCTAGGTGCCCTTCTTCTTCGCCGCTTTCTCTGTTTCAAACTGCTTCCATACGCCACTGCGTCGGAGCAATGTCTTGACGGTGACGGTCGGTTGGGCTCCCTGATGCAACCAGCTCAGCACCCGTTCCTGCTTCAGCTCCGGCAGACCTGCCTCCTTCAAGGGATCGAAAATCCCAAGAATTTCCAAGAATCGCCCATCGCGCGGCTTCCTGGAATCCGCTGCCACCACGCGATAGAGCGGTCGTTTATGTCGTCCTGTCCTTGTCAATCTTAAATGAACGGCCACTCGATTCCTCCTTCTGTGCACACATCCGTCATGATGGTTCTCGACTCTTACCTGGAGCGCATCATCTGCGCAAGCTGCCGGCGCCCCCCAGATCCCGCCATCGCTTTCGCGATTTTCCTCGCCGATAGGAACTGTTTAATCAACCGATTCACCTCTTCCACCTTCGTCCCGCTTCCGCGGG
This sequence comes from Nitrospirota bacterium, assembly GCA_039931295.1. Taxonomy (GTDB): domain Bacteria; phylum Nitrospirota; class Nitrospiria; order Nitrospirales; family Nitrospiraceae; genus Palsa-1315. The sequence continues at coordinate 13,507 of JBDTSF010000362.1, forward strand.
CAATCCGTTTTTTTCTACTTCCGTTGATGAGCGTATGATCACGCCGCTCACGTACGGTCATCGAGTCGATCATGGCCAAAACTCGTTTCATGTCTCGTTCCGGCTTCTGTCCTTCCATCGCCCCCATGAGCTTCTGACCGCCAGGCAGCATACCCAAAATCTGCTCCATCGAACCAAGACGACTGACCTGCCCCAGCTGGGCGCGGAAATCCTCCAGCGTCAGCGTGTTGCTGGCCAGCCGTTTCTGGGTCTCCTCAGCCTGTTCACGAGAAAAAGTCTCTTGAGCCTTTTCGATCAGCGAGAGCACGTCGCCCATTCCAAGGATGCGCGATGCCATCCGATCGGGATGAAACAACTCCAGCGCATCGAGCTTCTCCCCGACACCCAAGAACTTGATCGGCTTACCCGTCACCGCACGGATAGACAACACCGCCCCGCCCCGAGCGTCGCCTTCAACCTTCGTCAGAATAACGCCGGTCAATCCGATCCGTTGATCGAACTGGCTCGCCATGGTCACCGCGTCTTGGCCCGTCATGGCATCGGCCACTAAGAGGATTTCTTGTGGCCCTACGGCAGCTTTCACCGCGACCAACTCACCCATCAGCTCATCGTCGATGTGTAGACGTCCGCCGGTGTCCAAGATGACAAGATCGTACCCCTGGTCTCGTCCCCGATCCACGCCAGTCTGGCAGATGCGCACGACATCGGCCTGGACTGCGTGCGCCTGATCGGCGCGATACACATCGATGGCAAGATCGCGCCCCAGACTCGCCAACTGGTCACCGGCTGCAGGCCGACGAGGATCCGCCGCAACCAGAAGAACCCGTTTCCCTTGCGCCTTGAAATACCGCCCGAGCTTGCCGCACGTCGTCGTCTTTCCTGCGCCCTGGAGTCCCACCATCATGACGACGGTGGGAGGATTCGAGGCCAGAGCCAAACCGGCTCGTTCGCGGCCCATCATCTCCCGCAGCTCGTCCCACACGACCTTGACGACCTGGTGCCCTGGGGTCAAACTCTGGAGGACTTCCTGCCCGACGGCTTTCTCGCGAACCCGCTCGATGAAGTCCTTGACGATCTTGAAGTTGACGTCGGCTTCGAGCAGCGCCAGACGCACCTCTTTCAAGGCTTCTGCGATGTTCTGTTCGGTGAGAACCCCGGAACCGCGCAGTTTTTTAAAAATCTTCTCGAATTTTTCGCTAAGAGAATCCAGCATAGCGCCACAAAGAAAAAGGCAATCGAAGCCTTACCGCTTGATCTCCGATCGCCTGGAAAATTCTAGCAAAAGAGCATCGGGAAGTCTAAAGGACGAGGCAAGATGAAGTCAAGGAAATGGAGATGCACATTTCATTGACATGTCCTAGACCTTTCGCTATGGTCCAAAGGGTCCTACCATCGTTTCGTACGATTCCACAGAGAGTTCTGCAAGCTGTGAGACGGTTGCCGTGAGAAAATCATACTGGATGCTGATCATTTTCGTTCTCATCGGTGGAATACTGGGAGGAATCCTGGGGGAGATCCTCCGAGTCATGGCCCCGCATGGCAACATTCAAACGATCTTCGCGACCCATTTTAACCCTGGCATCAGCCCATTCACCATCGACATGGTTCTGCTCAAATTTACGGTAGGCTTCGAACTCAAAATCAATCTTCTCAGCCTGATTGGGATGTTCCTCGGCATCTATCTGTACAAGAACGTGTAGCAGGATGCTGAAAAAGTCCGCCAGCGTCGTTCTCGCATCGTTCAGACCCTCAACGTACCCCAAGGGTACGCCTCGGATCTTCACTCGCTGCGGCCTTGCTGGGCGGCCATTTTGAGCATCCTGCTAGATTTCAGGTTTCAACTCCAACTCTTTCAGCTTCAACGCTCTAATTCGGTTTCGCAGCGACGCCGCCCGTTCAAACTCCAATTCCTTCGCGGCCGCTTTCATTTCCATTTCCAGCCGCTTAATGATCGATTCCGCCGCTTCCGCTGTTTCGTAGACAGCCGGCGACTCAGCGGCTACATCCAACTGCACGGCGCCTATCTCCTCCGTCGCATACTCAAGTGCCAAGACGTCCTTCTTGATACTCACGGGCACGATACCGTGCTTGGCATTATAGTCGGCTTGAATCGTGCGGCGACGCTCAGTTTCAGTGAGCGCCATGCGCATCGAATCGGTAACGGTATCACCGTACATAATGACATGGCCTCGTACGTTCCTCGCTGCCCGCCCGGCCGTCTGGATCAACGATCGATAGGATCGAAGATACCCTTCCTTATCCGCATCGAGAATCGCCACGAGGGTCACCTCGGGAAGATCGAGTCCTTCACGCAGCAGATTGATCCCCACCAGCACATCGAATATTCCACGTCGCAGATCCTGTAGGATCTCAGCCCGTTCCAACGTCTTGATGTCGGAGTGCAGATACCGGACCTTGATACCGAGATCATGGTAGTACTCGCTCAAGTCCTCCGCCATACGCTTGGTCAAGGTGGTGATCAGCACACGCCCCCCCTGCGCCGTTTCAGCCCGCACTTCGCCGAGCAGATGATCCACCTGCCCTTTTGCCGGGTACACGTCGATGACCGGATCCATCAGGCCAGTTGGACGAAGGATCTGTTCGACCACCTCTCCAGCCGCATGCCCCAATTCATAGGAACCCGGTGTCGCAGATACGTAGACCGCCTGATTGAGACAACGCTCAAACTCTGCAAACTTCAGCGGCCGGTTATCGATCGCCGATGGCAACCGGAATCCGTACTCAACCAGTGTACGCTTCCGCGAATAGTCGCCCTCATACATTCCACCCACTTGGGGAATCGTCGCATGGGATTCGTCGACAATCAGCAGAAAGTCTTTGGGAAAGTAATCGATCAGCGTCGGAGGTTGCTCACCGGAAGCTCGGCCACTGAGATGCCGCGAGTAGTTTTCGATACCGTGGCAGTACCCCATCGCCCGAATCATCTCAAGGTCAAATTTGGTCCGCTGCGCGATCCGTTGAGCCTCCACGAGCTGATTCTGTTTCTTGAAGTAGGCAACCCGTTCATCCAATTCTTCTTCGATGCCTGTAATCGCCCGCTCATACCGATCCGGCGCAATGAGATAGTGCGTGTTCGGATAGACCGCGACTTTCGGAAGCTTCCTGATCGACTTCCCCGTGAGCGGATCGATTTCGTGAATCGCATCGACGACGTCGCCGAACAACTCGACCCGCACAGATACCGCATCATTGGAAGCTGGAAAAATCTCGATGACGTCGCCCCGAGCACGGAAGGTGCCTCGGTGGAAATCCATGTCGTTGCGGGCATATTGAATCTCGACCAGCTTCGCCAGGAGTTTCTCCCGCCTGACCTCCATCCCCTCTTCGAGGAAGACGACCATCTCGTGATAGACCTCAGGCGACCCCAGGCCGTAAATACAGGAGACCGATGAGACGATCAGGACGTCGTTCCGTTGGAGCAACGCGGCGGTTGCCGCATGCCGCATCTGGTCGATGGCGTCGTTGACGGATGCGTCCTTGGCAATGTACGTGTTGCTTTGGGGAATATAGGCTTCCGGCTGATAGTAATCGTAATAGCTGACGAAATACTCCACCGCGTTGTGGGGGAAAAACTGTTTGAACTCTTGGTAGAGCTGGCCGGCCAGCGTCTTGTTATGGACCAGCACCAACGTGGGCTTCTGCACCTGCGCAACCACATTGGCCATGGTAAAGGTCTTGCCTGACCCAGTCACACCGAGCAGGGTTTGGTGCTTTCGGCCAGCCGCAATCCCGGTGACCAACTTGTCGATGGCCTGACCTTGATCTCCGCAGGGCTTAAATGGAGCTTCGAGTTGAAACGGCGGCATGCACGACCTTTCGGTCGTTATCTTACCATCGGAAACAGCATCGCGCACAACAGTGCGTGGGCAAGCTAGACATTGGCAGATCCATGAGACGCCTCCGGCCCCTTCCGAGGTCCGGCGGCGTCAGCATGTCTTAATATCGCGAGTGCCGGGACGCACCAGCCGAGGCTCCCTGTCTATGAACTGGGCCACGGTTTTCGCCCTCGCGGAATCGACGGCCCGAGGGTTCCGCACTTCGGCGTGGCCGCTGGCGATGAGACTGCTCTTCACTCACCTGCATAGGGGCCGGAGATGGGAGGGCCGCAAACACGGGAAGCGCGAGCTTCTTCGTCTCAATTCGCAACTGCCTCACCATTCGCAGGTACTCTCGCTCTTCGGACTGAGACAAAATCAAGTAGGTCGCCCCTTCCTTCTCTGCTCGACCCGTTCGTCCTGTCCGATGGACATAAGAATTCGGATTGGTCGGCAACTCATAGTGAATCACTTGAGCCACATCCTCAATATCGAGGCCTCGAGCTGCCACATCGGTCGCCACAAGCGAACGGAGCCGCCCGGCCCGGAATGCGCCGAGCGTCCGTTCCCGCTGTGCTTGGCTGTGATTGCCGGTCAACGCACCGACCGAAGCTGGTTCTCCACCCAAATGGGCCGCCAACCGTCGCACCTTATACTTCTGATCGCAAAACACCATCGACCGCCCCCCACCCGTCACACTCTGGAGCAACGTATGCACCAGTTGCGTGCGAGCCTGATCTCCCGGCACGACATAGTAGGCATGCACGATCGTGGTCGGGGTGCTGATGCCTGGATCGACCGAGATACGAGCGGGATTGCGTTGCATAGTCTGCGCGAGCGTTTGAATCTCCCCTGAAAAAGTCGCGGAGAACAACAGCGTCTGACGTTCAACCGGCAGAAGACGGATAATCCGTTGGATGTCCCGAAGAAACCCGCGGTCCAACATCTGATCGGCCTCGTCCATCACAAGAAACGTCACGCCACCCAACTTCAAGTGGCCGGAACCGGCCAGATCGAGCAACCGACCCGGCGTGCCAACCACCACCACCGGCGGCCGTTGCAACGCGCGGTAATGGCGCTCGATCGGCGTCCCACCATACACCGACAACGAGGTGACGGACATCGGAGCATACTTGCGCAACTCCATTTCAATCTGGAGCGCCAATTCACGTGTGGGTGCCAGCACCAAAAACTTCGGTCCAGACAGATGGGATGGTCCCGACCTGGTATAGGGTCCAGGCGCAGGCGCTGAGGCTTCCCGCCGCATGACTTGCTCAATGATCGGCAATAAAAACGCCAGTGTTTTCCCGCTCCCGGTTTTGGCTTGCGCCATAATGTCCTGGCCTTTCAGCGCGAGCGGAATGGCAGCCTCTTGCACCGGCGTAGGTGTCGTGAGGCCTGCCTGTATCAGGCGCTGGGCAAGGGACTGGGACAGATTCATATCAGCAAACGTAGACATAAGACTCCTTGTAAGGAAACACTTCCTGGGACTGCACGGTCCGGCCTGATCAGAGGGCCGAGAAACGCATCACGTTGATGGGCAATTCTAGGAAGGAAATAGCGGGGCTGCCGGATAGGCAGCCCCGATGTGTAAACCACTTGTTACGGCTTAGTACCGATCTCCACCACCGCCGCGACCGCCACGACCACCACCGCCGCCGCCACCAGTGCGTGGCTCCTGTGGGCGCGCTTCGTTGACGGTCAACGTGCGACCGCCCAACTCCGTGCCGTTCAGCGCGGTAATCGCCGCCTGCGCTTCTGAGTCCCCGGACATCTCCACGAATCCAAACCCGCGGGACTGGCCGGTAAACTTATCTGTGATAATCCGGGATGATGTCACCGCTCCATGCACAGCAAACAGATCGCTCAGCTGCTGCTCAGTGGTGGAATACGGTAAACCGCCGACATAAATCTTCGAACCCATTGGGCTCCTCCTTTGAGAATATGTGTTGTCTTGGACTCGAGAACAAAGTGAGGAAGGAATGGGCCGAAGACGCTAACACCATGGCGGCTCAAGGCTGGCTTCCGATCAAATTCCCGTGCAGAACCAAAACAACAACTGTCTTAGGCCTTGTCTCTCTCTGTAATATCATCACCAGGCCTTTCACGACGATACACGAGGTACTCTACTCCTCTGGCCTTTTAATTGCAAGCCATGATGCAATCACACACGATGCGGCCGTGCCTCTTAATAGGCTGCAGGAGCAGAAAGCGGGCGGTGAGAGAACAGCGGAACAGCGTGCACGCTATCGAAGTCCAGCGCGGTGGATCCGCGAACCACGAGACCGACCTGACCAATTGTCAGCGACTGATCCTCAACGGTCACGGCGAGCACGCCGTCAAAGAAGGTTTCGATAAAGTCTTTACTCAGGATGGTATTCCGTTGAATTCGCAGTGTATGCCAGGGAGACGCTTTAGGCGTAAGCGACGATTGTCCGAGACTCGTCTCCTTTCCCTTCACTACCCTGCTCACGTTCAGTGTCTTCGTCGCAAGATCGACCACCACCGCATAGAAATTCCTGGCATCCTGTACGCCAAACACCACACCACCCTTTGCTGTCGGCGCATCGACGGGAAACCGCATCCTGACCGACATATCTGGATATTCATACTGAAACCCATCGGCGACGATCGCGTGGTAACAAGTCTCGGTCAGGCACGATGAATTCACAGCGAGAGCATTGGGCGCCGAGGGAGCATCAGGATCCGCCTTGATCATCCAGTCCGCTGCCGGCCCCTCGCCAAACTCCAGCATCGAGAATCCAACAGGAGCCTCACTGGACTTCTGCTGGTCGAACGTCCATCGATTGAACAATCCCCCTTGAACCTGACCTTGCAAGTTGGCTTCTTTTTCCGCCCGGCTCTCTATCTCAATCGCATGAGATGGCTCGACGCAATGGCTCCATTCGCCGGCAATCATGGCCAAGACAAGCCCCATAACCACCCGACTGAGAGACCTCGGCTTCACACGCATGCGACGTTCATTCGCAACCATCTCCTGAAATGCTTGCTACCTTGGTGGCCGTTTCTTGATATCAAGAATGTCTTGCTGGAACCGATCACGGGCGGCCATGATCTTGTTTCGACGTTTCCATCGCCCCCAAGCCCACCACCGAAGACGATCTGGGAATGTGACTCGAGGCGTTGAAGCGCTTCCACCGGGGGCATGCTGAAAGTCATAGCCCTGGTGAGACTCGCGATTCTCGAAAAATCGCCGGTAGAGATGATCGTACAGCCCTTTGCCTGAATCGCCTGCGCTCACGACATCCTCCCGGCAATCTCCCTACAATACCAGATCCAATTGGTATTGGTCTGTCACAGGAGGTGAACAGGTCTGACGTTGGCACACATACGCCGTCGGCTGTCCGTTCACACTCGTCTTCCCGATAGCGAGCGGCAAGTCGAATTCGCCCTCACGACGAGCCGATTCGACCACCAACAGCGAATGGTTCGGCAGATAGCGCCGATGGACTGTTGAGAGCAATGATTCGGTCATTGTATCGCCACGAGTCCCGACCACGACAATCTCCTGTGGTGTCGCCAGGTACCAATCCAGTGCGCACAGCATAGCCGATGCACCATAGGCGTTGTGGGCCATCACGTGACGGAACACCCGGAACAGCCGCTCGGCCAGGTCATGATACCGTTGTTCTCTGGTGAAAGAGAACAACCTCAACAAGACCATGGCAACGACGGCATTCCCCGATGGAATCGCGCTATCAGTCCCGGACTTCATGCGATGGAGCAGGGCTTCATGGTCGCGGCTGGTATAGAAACACCCCCCAATGGGCTCGTCCCAATATCGCTCCAATAACTGGTCCGTCACCTCGCGCGCTTGATCCAGGTACCACCGATGCGATGTTGCCTCAAACGCGTCCAGCAACGCAGCGGCAAGACAGGCAGCATCGTCCAAATAGCCGTTCAAGCGCCCCTTCCCCGCCCTGACCGTACGATAGACCCGCCCGTTCTCAATCGCATAATCCAACAAAAATGTGAGCGCCCGCTCTGCAGCTGCCAGATACGCCGGAACCCCGAACGCATGGTAGGCATCGAGATAGGCGGAGACCATCATCGCATTCCAGCTCGTGAGAATATTGTCATCCCGCTGCAACGCCATCCGTTGCTCGCGTGCGGTCAGCAACTTCCGCCTGGCAGCCCGCAACATGGTCTCCACTTCCGCTTGCGCGTCAGATTGAGATTGGACTTCACCAAGCCGATTCAACACGTTCTTGCCTTCAAAATTGCCGCTCTCCGTCACCCCATAGTACCGACAAAACTCCTCAGCCAGGTCGGCTCCCAGCACCGAAGCAATCTCTTTCGGCTCCCAGAGGAAGTAGCTTCCCTCATGTCCCTCGCTGTCGGCATCCTGCGCAGCATAGAAGGCGCCATCGGGATGCGTGAGTTCACGACGGATATATTCCAACGTGTCTTCCACCACTTCACGAAACCGGTCCTCTTTAGTGAGACGCCAGGCATCGAGGTAGATCCGCACCAACTGCGCGTTGTCGTAAAGCATCTTTTCGAAATGAGGGACCAACCACCGGCCATCCACCGAATAGCGATGGAACCCCCCCCCGAGATGATCGTAAATTCCTCCGGCCGACATGGTTCGCAGCTGTAACAATACGAGCTGTTGGTGGGAGGCGTCTTTCGTACGAGCCGTCTGACGGAGCAACAGACTGAGCGGAGGAACCGTGGGGAATTTCGGCCCTTCGCCGAATCCACCGTGAACCGGATCAAAAAACTGTCCTAAGCTTTTGACTGCCTCGTCGAGCAGACCATCCGTCAAAGGATCGTCCGACGGCTGAGGCGTGCCGACTCGCTGCAATCCGGTTTTTACCTTCTCGACATTCTTCCGGACATCGTCGCGGTGATGTCGATACGCCTCAAGGACACCGCGCAACACATCGGGAAATCCTGGAAGGTTGTAGCGGGGCGTCGGCGGAAAATAGGTCCCCCCATAGAATGGTTCTTGGTCAGGCGTGAGAAACATCGTCAGGGGCCACCCACCACCGCGCCCCAGAAACACCTGCGCGGACTTTTGGTAGATATCGTCCAGATCCGGGCGCTCTTCTCGATCCACCTTCACATTGATGAAGTCCCGGTTCATGAGTCCGGCAATTTCGACATTGTCAAAACACTCATGGGCCATCACATGACACCAATGGCAGGCCGAGTACCCGATCGATAACAGAATCGGCTTATTTTCGGCTTTCGCCCGCGATAAGGCTTCCTCACCCCAGGGATACCACTCCACGGGATTCTCCGCATGCTGCAGGAGATAGGGGCTGGCTTCTGTGGCCAGCCGGTTCGTGAAATGCTGCGCGGGTGTGGTCGAATCTGTCATCGACGTGTCATGCTCACAATTGGGCATAGTACCTTGGCCCACAGCCGCTCTGCAACGACTCAGTCTATGTTAACGAGTCAGTCTATGTTATAGTTCCGTCCTACCTTAAAAGGCTCACTTCATGAACGGCTCAACGCGCTGCGGCTCTCCCTCCTTTGTTGTGGTCATTCTTCTGGGAGTTATCCTCGCTCTGCTCCCCATAGGAACCCAAGTCTTCGCCCAATCGGAGGATGACCAGCGTGCATGGCTTCAAGCCCTCGACAGCCTGTCGAGCGAACGCATGCTCGCCGACGTGCGCACGTTAAGCAGCCCGGCTTTCAACGGACGGCAAACCGGATCCGCCGATGACCTGCGATCCGCACAATGGGTTGCACAGGAATTGACTTTGGCAGGGGTACAACTACCGCTCATTGACAACAACGGGATCGCCTTCCCCTCTCTCAAGGCCAGGAAGGAAGAGCCCGTTGGCATCATGGCCTCGATGGTCTCCACGTCACTCATCGAACCCAACCCGGTCGTTCGCACCGGCGTAGCGGACCAGTTGGTCACAGCGCAGTTGAGTAGAGACTACCTCCCGGTCTTTGACTCCCCCTCTGCCGATCTCCAGGGTCTGGTCGTCTTCGTCGGTTACGGCATTGTCGATCCCGCTCAAGGAATCGACGATTATGCCGGCGTCGATGTGAAGAACTGCATCGTGCTCTTCCTGCGTGGCAAACCGGACCACTACCCAAGCCCCATCAGCCATGCAGATAAGATCCGCTTCGCACGAGATCGAGGAGCCTTAGCCTATCTGACCGCAACAGGGCCGATTATCAGCCCATATGAAATTCGCCGCGGCGCCACGGGAAGGCCCAGCGCATTGTATGGGCAGCTTTCCCCTGACCAAGCCCTCCCTGGCGCATGGATCAGCACGAAATTGGCCGAGACTCTCCTCGCCGGAAGCGGCGACGAGTCCAATCCTGAGCACCTTCGCACCCTCCAAGAACAACTCAATAACGCCCCATCAGCGCGATCGCGCCTCGTCAATCGATATGCATCTCTCCATTGGAAAACCACGATAGCGGACGGCTTGCTGACGAACGTGGTGGGGATGATTCCTGGTACAGGGCCGGATACCATTGTCATCGGTGCCCATCGAGATCATTTTGGCCGCCCTGCAGGCCTCTTATTTCCTGGCGCTGACGACAACGCATCAGGAACGGCCATAGTCCTGGATGTCGCACGGGCCCTTGGGAAAATCGGCCTACGTCCTCAACGGTCGATCCTCTTTCTATCATTTAGTGGACATGAGAGAGATTCGCTCGGGTCACGCCTCTATACATCGAGACCTGTCATCCCCCTCGGCTCAACGAAAGCCATGATCAACATTGACCATGTCGGAGTGGGAGACGGAGTGTTAATCCTCCGTGTCACAGAGTTGAAGAAATCCACGTTAAAGGAAGCAGGGTACGCAGTGGGTTTAGTCAACAAGCTTGACTATTACGGATTCTTGCCCGGCGGTGACGACGAACCGTTCAAAGAGGCAGGAATTTCAACCGTCAGCATCGCAAGCGGCGGGGCCCACCCGCACATGCATCAGCCTACCGACACCGCCGACACGATCAATCCGGAAATTTTGCGGAACATAGCACGGTATGTCCTAGCCTTGACCTGGCAGCTGGCAAACGCCCCGTAGCCGTATTAAGAGGGGGGCCTTACAGGATGCTGAAACAAACCGTTCAGCAAGGCCGCAGCGAGCGAAGGGCCGAGGAGGTACCGACCGCACTTCGTGTGGACCGTTCGCCTGTATGATGGAACTTGGTGAACGGAAAAACCCCTCCAGCACTTCCGATATCCGAAAATCTCAATCGGTCCCCGTTGAGGGTCTGAACGATGCGAGAACGACGCTGGCGGGCTTTTTCAGTATCCTGTCACGGGATGTCGTCGAGAATCGTCGACTGAATCGATGGCAATGGCGAGGTTTGGCGAGGAGGGCCGGGAAGAACGGTCGGTGAGCCGACCTGGTTGGCCCCTTGGATCAGCCCAATCGAGAGTTGTGGCCCGAACGTGGTCACCGCCCCGCTCCATGCTTGACCGGTTGTGGGATTCCGAAAACTGAACGACTGGAAATTGTTTCCTGGGTTATACAAAAATCCCTGCGTGCCTTGATTGTCGAGATAGAGACTGCTTATGCCTGGCATCTTGAACAGAGGTGCGACCCCACCATCGAATGAACGGACGCTGGAGGTCGATTGTCCCCAGGCCTGGGAGCACAATGACGGGAGCGAGAGCAGGGACAGGATCAACGCCGCCAGCGCCGCCGGAAACACCAGGATCGACAGAATTGGTCGAGTGACCCGATAGCCTTGCAATCCCGCTCCAGTTTGCCCATGACAGATTCGCATAACATCATTATAGTATGCAGAGATTTTCCTTGTCGATCAAAGGGGGAAGGATGGAACAGAATACCAAAACACAGAGATGCCGGCGCAGGTGTAGCTATGCCCTCGGTATTGGACTCATCCTGTCACCAGGACTCAGTTGGGGACTCGAAATCGGCAAGACCCAGCCCACGGAACGACAAGAAACCATTTCTCTTGCCGACGCAGCCCTTCAAGCACTGAAGTATAATCTGGACATCAATATCAGCCGCCAGACGAAGGAGAGCCGATTGGCCGACATCACCGTCGAAGAAGCCAAGTTCGACCCGACGCTGAGCGTGAACGGCCAATACAACCGGACTGCGACCCCACTCAACCGACCGGTGTTCGGCTTTTCACAGGGACCGCTCAACGATATCAGAATCTTCGACCAACGGAACCACTCCGTCACACTCGACGCCACGACGAATTTGCCGACAGGCGGCAACGTCGACCTGAACTATAGCCCCGCTCGAAATAATGTCTCAGGAGCTCAAGGGTGCTTTGGCCAAGCGCCTACCACCCCCGGATGTAGCAGTTTCGGATCGTTCTTGTTCAATCCGTCCTATACCGGAGGCCTCTCGCTCACCCTCACGCATCCGCTCCTCCGTAACGCCGGCATCGACATCACCAAGACCTTCATCCGCGTCGCGCAGAATAACGCCGTCGTGGAAGAACATGTCTTTCGCGATCGTGTCCTCAACGTCCTGGCCACAGTAGAACAAACCTATTGGGAAGTCGTCTTTGCCAATGAGAACCTGAAAGTCGCCGAGGCCGCCTTGAAAGCGGCGCAGGAACTCTTGGCCAGCAACCGCGCGAAAGCCAAGGCCGGCATCATGTCCATCGTCGATGTGTTGCAAGCCGAAGCGGCCGTCGCGTCACGGGTCGAGCAGGTATTGGTCGCGGAGAAAACGATTCGAGACCAGGAAGATCAGCTGCGCCGATTGCTCAATCCTGGGGAAGAAGATCTGCGTCAAGACGTGCACTTGATCCCACTCGACCAACCGGTCGTGACCCTCGAGCCCCTCAGCCTGCAAGAAGCCATCGACACGGCCATCGAACAGCGACCGGAAATCGTTCAGGCGAAGAAGAATATGGAGACGAGCGATCTCAACACCAGGTTTGCGAAAAATCAGATTCTCCCGAATCTCTCATTCCAAGGGACGATGGGAATGGCAGGACTGGGGAGAGACTACGGCGACTCGGTGAACCGGAACTTCAGCGGCGATTTCTATAATTATGGCGCGGGCCTTGTCTTAAGTTATCCCCTCGGCAACCGCTCTGCCTGGAGCACCTATAATAAGCGGCAGCTGGAGGAGAAGAACGCCGAAGCATCGCTCGTGAGTGTACGGCAGCAGATTATCGTCGGTGTGCGCGAAGCGGTCCGCCGCGTCCAGACGGATTTTAAGCGCATTGAAACCACTCGATCAGCCAGGATCATGGCAGAAAAGCAGTTGCAGGCGGAGCAAGAACGCCTGAAAGTGGGGCTCAGCACCACACGCTTCGTTCTCGACTTTCAACGCGATCTGGCGACGGCCCAAGGCAACGAGTTGCGTTCCACCGTCGATTACAACAAATCGCTCTCCAACCTCGCGAGGCACAAAGCCACCACCCTCGACCGTTATAATCTCCAACTCAACTAGCCCGCATGATTAATGAGGGCTGACCTCTATGACAGCGCCTGAGTCCGGTCCGCACGTGATACCGACTCAGACCAAAGAATGGGGAGCCGCTCTCGCACTGCTCCCCATCGCCGCGACGCTCGGCTTTTACGCCCTTCCCGCCTCGCTTCAAGAACAGACGGCAGTGCTATTCGCGCCACAGATCGTCGCCTACCTCGCCTTTGGCTTGTGGATCGCGCGCAACGGTAGCATTGTCTCTGGGCTAGGGCTGGAAAAACGAAACTTCCGTGATGGTGTCCACTGGGGACTCCTGACAGGCCTGCTGCTCGGATGCCTGAATACGTTCGCGATTCTTTTCGTCTATCCGCATCTGGGCTATGACATCGATTTCCTCAAAATCACGCCACATGGCCGACTCCCCTTCTTGGTCATGGTCCCCTGGTTCATTTGTGCCATCGCCTTCTTTGTGGAACTAAACTTTCGAGGATTTCTCCTGGGCCGATTAACTGCACTTGAGTCGAGGCTGTGGAGATCCGGCGTGGCCCAGCGCTTCTCGCCCTTGGCCCTCATCACCAGTGCTCTGATATTTGCTTTCGATCCCTTCATGGTGAATACTTTTCAGGACCTCCACTGGATCGCCGTCTGGGACGGGCTGATCTGGGGAGCCATCTGGCTGCGCACACGTAACCTCTACATCACGATCGTCGCGCATGCAGTCGAAGTCATTGTGATGTACAGCTCGGTAAAATTCGCATTGTCGTAGAAAGAAGCGGTCTCTCTCAACAAGGAGCAACGCGATGGGTGAACTCGGTAAGTATGTGCTCTATTTCCTGCTCGGCGGAACCATCGTCAGTGTCTCCACCTACCTCGGGTCGCAAGGCAAATCGTTCCTCGCCGCCTTTGCCAGCACCTTCCCTGCCATTACCGGCGCCACGTTCATCCTGATCTATCTGAACGGCGGCAATGAGGCAATCGTCAGCTACGCAAAGAACCTATTGTGGTTCGTTCCGCCCTGGGTCGTCTACGTCATCACCATGATTCTGGCCGTTCCACAAGTTGGGTTCTGGCCTGCCATGATCGGCTCGCTCGTGCTGTATTTAGGCTGCGTAGGGACTGTGAAACTGTGGGCCAGGTAAGCCGGCCATCGGCATGCGTGCTGGTTCACGCCGTTCCGCTGAAATGGAGCCGATTCATTTCGCCAAGGGCCGACACCATGTGATCGAGGGCTGCGGCGACGGAGCGGCGCACCGCAACGGGGTTTCCTTGTTGTGGGTGTAGGCCGGTTCAACCAACAACTCCAGCACTTCAAGCAAGCCGGCTTCGATGCGTTCACCCAACGTGAACCGGCGCGAGCGCGGAAACTTATCGAGCTGCGGAATCAGCCACAGCAACAACTCGTGGCACGACTGCACCGCCTGCGGCACGCTCTGCGGAGCCATGCGTTACCTCGTCATAGGTGTCGTAGTTGGCAACAACTCTCTCCGGACTAGAACGGGCCCATCAGGATCTCGAAGAGCAAAGGGTCAAAGGACAAAGAGCACAGGGCTACGGAAGGTCCTGGGCAAGACGGAAGCCAATGTAGTTGTACCGGAAGTCGGCGTAGTTCAAAAGCCGGTTCGATGTACGCAGGTTCCCCGAAATGAGGCTCCAGGAACCGCCCCGAATCACGCGCCCGGCATTCGAGTCGTCAATCCGTATTGATGCTCGCGTCTCGGGTTGTTCATAGGAGCTATGATTGAAAGTTGTGTATGACAGGATAGGAAAGGGCGGCGTATTTTT
>JBDTSF010000363.1:0-27494 GCA_039931295.1 Nitrospirota bacterium
TTATGGCTGAAGCACAAGCAGTTCTAAGGTTTGTACGTGTCTCTCCGAGAAAAGCGCGCCCGGTGATCGACTTGATCCGTGGGCAGCAAGTACCAATGGCGTTGGCAATGCTGAGAAATTTGCCGCGTCATGCATCGAAGGTGGTCGAAAAGATTTTGCGGTCCGCGGTAGCTAATGCAGAGCAAAAGGAAATGGGCGACAGTGAATCGATGGTGGTGTCGAAGGCATTCGTTGATTGCGGGCCGACGTTGAAGCGGTTTCGGGCTCGATCGCAGGGGCGCGCAAATGCGATTCAAAAGCGTATGAGCCATATTACGGTCGTAGTGTCGGCTGCGAGCATGAAGGAAAAGAAGTAGGTAGAGGCGGCTAAGGGAACGGATTCATTTCTCGTCTGAGTGAGGCATAAGAAGTTATGGGGCATAAGACACATCCGATCGGATACCGGCTAGGATACAACGTGACGTGGTCTTCTCGATGGTATGCCAGTAAAGACTATGCGAAGCTCCTCCATCAGGACATTAAGATTCGCAAGATGGTCAAACAGCGTCTCTTTCACGCTGGTGTAGCCAAGGTTGAAATCGAGAGATCGGGAGACCAGACGCGCGTAATTATTCACACCGCACGGCCCGGTATCATTATCGGTCGCAAGGGGGCTGAGGTCGATAAGCTCAAGGCAGAGTTGGAGAAGACGTATTCCGGTCAGGTTTATATTACGGTGAAGGAAATTAAGAAGCCGGAACTGGACGCCCAGTTAGTGTGTGAAAACGTCGCAACTCAGTTGGAAAAGCGTGTTGCATTTCGCCGGGCGATGAAACGTAGCGTGCAGTCCGCACTTCGTCTTGGTGCTCAAGGTATCAAGATTATGGTTGGGGGGCGTCTTGGTGGAGCGGAGATTGCCCGGTCAGAGTGGTATCGCGAAGGCCGTGTCCCTCTCCATACTCTCAGGGCGGACATCGATTACGGGTTTGCCGAAGCTCATACAACGATGGGCCAAATTGGAATTAAAACTTGGATTTATAAGGGTGAAGTACTTCCATTGCAACCCATCAATAAAGAATCAGCCTTTGACCGTAGGCTTGGGTAACTGAAGAGGGTATTGTGTTAGCACCAAAGAAAGTAAAGTTTCGTAAAATGATGAAGGGGCGTATGACCGGTAAGGCCTATCGTGGCGGTCAGATCACCCTTGGAGAGTTTGGCCTCAAGGCGCTTGAGCCAGGCTGGATTACCAGCAGGCAAATCGAGGCAGCTCGCATCGCGATCACTCGATGCGTGAAGCGTGGTGGCCAAGTGTGGACGAGAATTTTCCCTGATAAACCGATTACTAAGAAGCCGGCTGAGACTAGAATGGGTAAGGGAAAGGGCAACCCTGAGTACTGGGTCGCCGTGGTTAAGCCTGGCCGTATTCTCTATGAAATGGATGGTGTGACGCCAGAAGTTGCTAAAGAGGCATTCCGTTTAGCATCGCATAAGTTACCCATTGCCACTAAGTGTGTGATCCGTGGTGAGTTTTAGCATTAATTGAACAAGGCGCAGGGGCAAGGAGAGCATTTTCATGGACTTGAAGGAGTTACGCCAGCTTACGGAGCCTGAGTTGGTGGAGAAGGGGCAGCAGCTCACACAAGAACTTTTCAATCTTCGGTTCCAACTGGGAACAGGGAGGCTGGAAAACCCTATGCAAGTTCGTAAAACGAAGCGGTCCATTGCCAGGATTAAGACGCTTCAGCACGAGCTGGTACAGGCTGGTCCAACTTCCATCACGGCGAAAGGGGCTTGAGGATGGGCGAATCAGAAAATAAACGGCGTGAGTGGGTTGGACGTGTGGTCAGTAATAAGATGAATAAGACCGTGGTTGTTGAAATCGAGCGCTCGGTTATTCATCCACTCTATCGGAAGGTGCTTCGTCGGGTCACCAAATTCAAGGCCCATGATGAGGCCAACGTTTGCAAGATTGGTGACCGTGTGCGCATGGTTGAAACAAGGCCGATTAGTAAGGACAAGCATATGCGAGTGATTGAAGTTGTGGATAAGGGACGTAATGAATAGCTTGTCATTGGGTAAGGGATAGAGGGAAGACTCGAATTATGATTCAAAGCTATACCTATATGGATGTGGCCGATAACTCGGGCGCCAAGCAGGCCATGTGTTTTCACGTGCTTGGGGGAACCAGGCGTCGGTACGCTTCTCTTGGAGACATTGTTGTTGTCGCTGTCAAGGAGGCGATTCCTGCAGCCACAGTCAAGAAGGGTGATGTGAGCCGAGCCGTGGTTGTGCGAACAACCAAGGAAGTGCGCCGGGAAGATGGTTCCTATATCAAGTTTGATCGGAATGCCTGTGTCTTGATCAATAAGGATGGTGATCCGGTTGGAACTCGTATCTTCGGACCAATCGCGCGCGAACTACGGTGGAAAAAGTTCATGAAGATTATTTCCCTTGCTCCGGAAGTGCTGTAGCGGGGATGGAGACGGCGAGATGAGTAAGCAGGAGTTGAAAAAGAATCGAATTCGTAAGGGCGATGTTGTGGTTGTGATCGCCGGTCGTGATCGTGGTAAATCGGGGAAAGTGCTTTCGGTTGATCCTGGAGCGGGGAAGGTCGTGGTCGAAAAGGTGAATATGATCAAGCGCCACACCAAACCGAATCAGAAGGTTAAGCAAGGCGGTATTCTCGAACGAGAAGCCCCTTTTGCCGTCTCAAATGTCATGTATCTGTGTCCTGTGACGCAGAAGCCGACCCGGCTCGGGGTGCGCACGCTTGATGGTGGCCGGCGGGTCCGGTTCAGTAAAAAATCGAACGACTCAGTCGAGTAGGAGTGAGGACGCCGGATGGCGAAGATTGAATCAGGAAAAGGTGGTAAATCGTCAGAGCGCCGTGTGCCCAAGAAAAAAGAGGGGTCGTCGGCACCTCAGGCAGTTGACCAGGGTAGTGATGAGTCGAAGTTCGCTCCGCGGATGCGCGAAGCCTATCTGCAGAAGGTCGTTCCTGCGCTCATGAAAGAGTTCGGCTACAAAAACATCATGCAGGTTCCAAAGCTTGAACGGATCGTGCTGAACGTAGGTATGGGTGAAGCGATTCAGAACGTGAAGCTGCTAGAAAGCGCCGCCGGAGAGCTGGGTGCAATTACAGGCCAAAAGCCTCTGATCACAAAGGCTAAGAAGGCTATTGCCTCCTTCAAGCTGCGACAAGGCATGCCGATCGGTACAAAGGTCACGTTGCGGAGCCGCAGAATGTGGGAGTTCTTTGATCGACTTGTGACGCTGTCGTTACCACGGATTCGTGACTTTAGGGGCGTTTCGCCAAAGTCTTTTGACGGTCGAGGCAATTACACGCTTGGTCTTAAAGAGCAATTGATTTTTCCGGAGATTAAATACGACGAAGTTGCTTCAATCCATGGAATGGACATTACGATTGTCACGACCGCGAGGACCAACGATGAAGGACGCGCACTGTTAAAACATTTAGGAATGCCATTTCGGACGTAATGTCTAGCGAAGGAGTTGCTGGTGTCGAGATTAGCGCTAAGAAATAAATCAGCTATCAAGGCAAAGTTTCCGGTCCGGGACTATCACCGATGTGAGATTTGCGGGCGTGTGAGAGGGTTCCTACGTCGGTTTCGCATGTGTAGAATTTGCTTTCGTTTGTTGAGCCTGAAGGGTGAGATCCCTGGGGTTCGGAAGTCGAGTTGGTAGGACATCCATTTTTCGCGCCACCGGGCTGATGATGATCATCAGATTATACGGCGAATGTTGGTGAAAGGGTTAGTATGGTTACAGATCCCATTAGTGACCTGTTAGTGCGATTGCAAAACGGACTTCGGCGGCGCCACGACACTGTCAGCGTTCCTGCCTCCCGTCTCAAGCGTGAGATCCTTCGAATTCTTCAGCACGAAGGTTATATTCAAGGCGTTCAAGCCGGGGTGGAGGATGGACACCCTGTACTGAAAGTGCAACTGCGCTATGTCGTAGAGGGGCAACCTATGGTGACAGGTATGCAGCGGGTGAGCAAGCCTGGTCGTCGTGTCTATGTAGGGATCAAAGACATTCCACGGGTCAAGAACGGCATTGGCATGGCGATTTTATCGACTTCGAAAGGGCTGATGACAGATCAGGACTCTCGCCGTGCGGGACTGGGCGGAGAAGTGCTGTGCGCCGTATGGTAATGAGAAGAGCAAGTTGGATTGTCACTGCGAAAGTTGTCTAGAGGAATGAGGCATCGATGTCGCGTATAGGAAAGAAGCCAATTGATATTCCATCAGGGGTGGATGTCAAAGTTGCAGGGCCTATCGTGTCTGTAAAGGGGCCGCTCGGGAAGATCGATTGGTCGTTGTCTTCGGGCCTAGGGGTTTCGATGGCAGGTGGACAGCTTGTGGTAAATCGATCGAATGAGGATCGTCAGGTCCGCGCCATGCATGGATTAACTCGTGCAGAGCTGAGTAACATTGTTCACGGTGTGACAAAGGGTTACGAGCGTAACTTGGAAATCACTGGGGTTGGATATAAGGTTGCAGTACAGGGTCGAACCATGAGCTTCAGTTTGGGCTATATCAATCCAGTTATCTACCCAATTCCAGTTGGAATCGACGTGAAGGTGGACAAGCAGACGCTGATTAATGTGAAGGGCGCAGACAAGCGATTAGTGGGTCAGGTTGCGGCGAATTTGCGAGCTATCAAGCCTCCGGACGTCTATAAGCAAAAAGGCGTTCGTTATGCCGGGGAAGTGTTGCGCAAGAAAGCCGGAAAGACCGGGAAGTAGGGTGATGCATGAATATTGCCGATAAAGCCAGTCAGTTAACCAGGCGGAAGCAACGGGTGCGAAAGCGCGTGTTTGGAACGGCGGAACGCCCACGGCTCAATGTGTTTCGCAGTCGCTCTCATATCTATGCTCAGATCGTTGATGATCTCAAAGGCGCTACGTTGGTGGCCGCATCCTCCCTGGATAAGTCTCTGCGCACATCTGTGAAATCTACGGGTAGCATTGATGGCGCAAAGGCTGTCGGAAAGTTGTTGGCCGAACGGGCTAAGGTCGCCAAGGTGCAAGCAGTGGTATTTGATCGTGGTGGTCGGATGTATCATGGGCGAGTCAAAGCATTGGCTGAGGCATCGCGTGAAGGCGGGTTGCAGTTCTGAGTCAGACCTCGCTTCCGTTGCGGTATGAGGGCGAGGGGAACAAAGAGGAGAGATGATAGGTGCGAGTTAATCCAGATGAACTAAGCCTGAAAGACAAGGTTGTGTTTATCAACCGGGTCGCGAAAGTCGTAAAGGGCGGAAAACGCTTTAATTTCTGTGCTTTGGTTGTGGTCGGAGACGGACAGGGATGGGTTGGGATTGGGAAAGGCAAAGCTGCTGAAGTACCTGTTGCAATCTCGAAGGCAGTCGAACAGGCCAAGAAGAACCTGGTGCACGTTGCCCTCACATCCGGGACGATTGCGCACGAGGTGCATGGGCTGTTCGGTGCCGAACATGTCCTTCTCAAGCCCGCAAAGAAGGGGGCGGGAATTATTGCCGGAGGCGCTGTCCGTGCGGTGGTTGAGGTTGCCGGTGTCCATAACATCATTGCGAAGACGCTCGGCCGAGGAAATCCGTTTAATACGGTTCGTGCCACGCTCAACGGTCTTTGCCAGCTCCGCAATGCTGAAGACGTTCTTCATATGCGCCGTACCCAGGTCGGTGAGGTACAGAATAGGGTGAGAGTCTAATGGCTACAGTGCAAACCACCGTGGCCGCCCCGAAGGGGTTTGTGATCACCTTACGGCGAAGCCCAATTGGCACACCGCAGAAACATCGGCTTGTGTTGACTGGCCTTGGCTTGAGGAAGATCAGGCAGCAGGTGACTCGCCCCAATACTCCACAAGTCAGAGGGATGATTGGTAAAGTGGGATATCTATTGGAAGTGCAGCCACAATGAACTTACATGAGCTTGGTCCTGCAAAAGGATCCAGAAAAAAACGAAAGCGGATTGGTCGTGGCCCAGGTTCTGGCCATGGGAAAACATCAGGCAAGGGGCATAAGGGTTTGCTGGCCAGATCCGGAGGTCGAAGCCGCCAGGCCGGAGGGTTTGAGGGTGGACAGATGTCCCTCATTCGTCGAGTACCGAAGCATGGATTCACCAATATATTTCGCAAAGAATATTCGATTGTCAATGTGAAGAGCTTGGGTGACATGATGGTGACTGGTACCATCACACCACAAGCATTGGTCGATGCCGGCCTGGTCAAGCGGAAGTCATTGCCGATCAAGGTTCTAGGAAACGGAGATCTTACCAAGGCGATTGTGGTGCAGGCGCACAAGTTTAGTAAGTCTGCAGAGGCAAAGATTCAAGCAGCTGGAGGGAGAGTCGAGGTCATCCCCGGTGTTTGAGAGACTCCTGACCAGTTTTCAGAATATTCTTAAAATTCCTGAGCTGCGTACGCGCATCCTCTTTACCGTGGGGATGTTGATCGTGTATCGGATCGGGGCGCATATTCCTACGCCTGGGATCAATGGCGAGGCCCTCTCAGAGTTTCTGCAAAAAGAAGGCGGCGCACTCCTCGGATTTTTAGATATTTTCTCAGGCGGATCGCTTTCACGATTGACGATCTTAGCGCTGGGCATTATGCCGTATATCAGCGCGTCGATTATTCTTCAGTTGCTCACAGTAGTGGTCCCGCATCTCACGAAGTTAGCCAAAGAGGGCGAGCGCGGTCGGAAAAAAATTATTCAGTACACTCGATTTGGGACCATCGGTATTGCGCTCATTCAAGGATTCGGGATCGCCATCGGTCTTGAACAAATGAATAACGGCGCATTTGTGATGGATGCCGGGTGGGGATTCCGTCTGATGACGGTCATCACTTTGACGGCCGGTACCGGCTTCCTGATGTGGCTCGGTGAGCAGATTACCGAGAGGGGGATCGGAAATGGCATTTCCTTGATTATCTTCGCAGGGATTGTCGCGCGTCTCCCCTCGGCTGTCGGGCAGACGTACAACCTGTATGAGATCGGTCAGTTGAATGCTTTCTTGTTGATCAGTTTGGCCCTGCTCATGGTCGTGGTGGTGGGTGCCATCGTCTTTCTGGAAAGCGGGAGGCGGAAAGTACCGGTTCAGTACGCAAAGCGGGTCATCGGACGCAGAGTATTCGGCGGGCAGAGTACGCATATTCCACTGAAAATCAATACAGCAGGGGTGATTCCCCCTATTTTTGCATCGTCCATTATTGCATTTCCTGCGACGATTACCGGGTTTTTCGAGACGCCATGGATCAAGGATATCGGCGCGCAACTCGCACCTGGATCGCTGCTATACACTCTGATGTATGTCGGTCTTATTCTGTTTTTCTGTTTCTTTTATACAGCCGTGGTTTTAAACCCAGTGGACATGGCGGACAATATGAAGAAGTACGGTGGATTCATTCCCGGGATTCGCCCTGGGATACGAACTTCTGATTATATTTATAAGGTGCTGACGAGAATTACGTTTGCCGGGTCGATCTACCTTGCGATCGTCTGTGTAATTCCTGAATTATTAATCTATAAGCTAGGTGTGCCGTTCTATTTCGGCGGTACGTCGCTGCTGATCGTGATCGGAGTCGGTCTCGATACCGCACAACAGATTGAATCCCATATGCTCATGCGGAATTATGAAGGGTTTCTCGGCAAGGGCATGGCCCCCCTTCGTGGACGGAGCGGGTGACGGGAAATCCATGCGCGTGGTATTTCTTGGCGCACCAGGAGTAGGCAAGGGAACTCAGGCTGACCGTATTGCCGCGCAGTACCACGTGGCGAAGATCTCAACAGGTGATCTTCTTCGCGAAGCGGTTCGCACTCGAACCACACTGGGTCTGGAGGCGAAGAGTTATATGGATCAGGGGGGGTTGGTTCCTGATGCCGTGGTGATAGGGTTGGTACGGGAAAAGTTAGCTGATCCCAGTTGCACGAATGGTTTTGTTCTAGATGGTTTTCCCAGGACAGTTCCGCAGGCGGAAGCCTTGGGTACAGTGTTGGTTTCAAAAATGATCACGCTGGATCGGGTTGTGAATTTTCAGGTTTCTCGTGAGGATGTTGTGCGGCGATTGAGCGGGCGCCGAAGTTGTCCGAAGTGTCAAGCCACCTTCCATCTAGACTTTGCCCCGTCTAAGATTGATGGGATATGCGATCGGTGTGGTGAGCCACTTGTGCAGCGCAGCGATGATCGCCGTGAAGCCATTGAGATGCGATTGAAAGTCTATGATGAGCAAACGGCGCCGCTCGTCCGCTATTATGAAGAACGGCAGTTATTATTTCCGATGGATGCATCGGGCGGAGTGGATGTAGTTTTTGGACATCTTTCACAGGAGCTTGCGCAGTACCAGGCGATATGATCATTCTCAAGACGCCGGATGAGATTGCGGTGATGGCTCAGGCGTCAAGAGTAGTGGCAGAGACATTGCAGATATTGCAGAAAGCTGTTCGACCAGGTATCACGACTGATGAGTTGGACCGTTTAGCCGAGGAAGAGATTCGATCGCGTGGTGCGCGGCCAGCGTTTAAAGGGTATCGAAACTACCCGAAGACACTGTGTGCTTCGGTGAACGACCAGGTCGTTCATGGGATTCCATCCAAGCGAATCCTGAAAGACGGAGACATCATCGGTCTCGATCTCGGGGCGATTGTCGGTGGATTTTACGGAGATTCGGCGATCACAGTTGCTGTAGGACAGACGACTGAACGGAATGCGCGCTTGGTTCAAATCACCGAAGAAGCCATGTATTTAGGAATCAAACAAGCAATGGTGGGGCAACGGTTGTCTGATATTTCGCATGCGATTCAGCAGCACGTGGAATCTTCAGGGTACTCGGTTGTGACGGAATTTGTCGGTCATGGGATCGGTCGGCAGTTGCATGAAGAGCCGCAGGTACCGAATTACGGGAAACCTGGGCAAGGGCCTCGGTTGCAGGCAGGGATGGTTCTTGCCATCGAACCGATGGTCAATATGGGCGGTGCAGCCGTCAAAGTTCTTGAGGATCGATGGACTGCGGTGACAGTAGATGGGAGTCTCTCGGCGCACTTTGAACATACGATAGCAATTACGTCGAGTGGGTCACCCGATATCTTGAGCCAGCTCTGAAGAAGACGCAAGCGCTGTGACGTGGTGTGGGGAGAAAGGATAGAGGTACGTGCCGAAAGAAGATGTTATTGAGATACAAGGCACGGTAAACGAAACGTTGCCGAACGCGATGTTTCGTGTGTCGTTGGACAATGGCCACAAGATCCTTGCACATATTTCAGGCAAAATGCGTATGCACTTTATCCGTATTCTCCCTGGCGACAAGGTGACGGTGGAGTTATCGCCTTATGATCTGACGCGCGGTCGGATCACCTATCGGTTTAAGTAGGAGCGTGAACTGAATATGAAAGTGAGATCGTCAGTCAAGCCAATTTGTGCGAAATGTAAGGTGGTTCGGCGAAAAGGAGTGGTGCGAATTCTCTGCGAAAATCCGCGCCACAAGCAGCGTCAAGGATAGCCGTGCGCTCAAGAGTGGCGGGTGAAATGATCCGAGTCGTTGATGTTCACCCAACTCAGGCCGGTGAGTGTACGACAAGAAGAAGGTAGGAGGAACTATGGCGCGTATTTCGGGAGTAGATTTGCCGAGAGAAAAACGGGTGGACATTGGCCTGACATACGTCTATGGGGTTGGGCGCGCATCGGCACTCTCTATCCTCGCCAAGGCTGGGATTGATGGAGCTATTCGTGTTAAGGATCTGAGCGAAGAGCATATCGTCAAGATTCGAGAGATTATTCAGGAGGGACACCAGGTCGAAGGTGATCTGAGGAAAACCTTCTCGATGAATATCAAACGATTGATTGATAGTGGTACATATCGTGGCCTTCGCCATCGCAAGGGGTTACCCGTCCGCGGTCAGCGGACCAAGACGAATGCGCGGACGAGAAAAGGCCGTCGCTCCGGTGTGGGAAGCAAGCCAAAGCCCCCAGCGCGTTCGTAATAACGTACAGCCGATATTTGAGCAGGGAGCCCTATGAGCATTAAAAAAGGAAAGAAGAAAGAGCGTCGGATCGTGCAGAGCGGGGTCGCCCACGTCCAGGCGTCATTCAACAACACGATTGTCACGATCACCGACATGAGTGGCAACACAATTGTGTGGGCAAGTTCGGGAAACCAAGGATTCAAGGGTTCTCGAAAAAGTACGCCATTTGCCGCTCAACGTGCTGGTGAAGCCGCCGCTAGGAAGGCGATGGAGAGTGGAATGCGTACGGTGGATGTCTATGTGAATGGTCCAGGGTCTGGTCGTGAATCGGCGATCAGATCTCTTCAGGCTGCCGGATTGAGAATCCATATGATTCGCGATGTGACCCCAATTCCACACAACGGATGCCGCCCACCTAAGCGGCGTCGTGTGTAGTTCCGTGTATCGAGAGGTTTGAAGGTACAAGAATTCTTGGGCACACCATCATGGTGATGTCCGGTAACTGGAGGTAGAGCAGTGGCAAAGTATCGTGGCCCCGTTTGTCGGTTGTGTCGGCGAGAGGGTGAGAAGTTGTTCTTGAAAGGCTCACGCTGTATGACAGAAAAATGTGCCATCGAGCGACGGAGCTATCCTCCTGGACAGCATGGTCAAAAACGCCCGAGGAACTCAGAGTACAGCACCCAGCTCAGAGAAAAACAAAAGCTACGCAGAATCTATGGCCTCATGGAATGCCAGTTCCGTGGTGTATTTGAGCGTGCTGAACGTCAGTCTGGTATTACCGGTGAAGCGCTCTTGCGGTTGCTGGAATGCCGGCTTGATAATGTCGCCTACCGACTAGGATTCGGCGCCTCGCGCAAAGAAGCCAGACAACTTGTGAGCCATGGACATTTGACCATGAATGGTCGGAAGATTAATGTGCCCGGTGCGCAGGTGAAGGCAGGAGACGTCATCAGCATTCGTGAGCGAAGTCGCACGCTGATTTCGATCCAGGCCGCATTAGATGCAGTTGACGGTCGAGGCATTCCTGATTGGTTAGAGCTCGACAAGACAGCGTTTAAAGGCATGGTACGTGCTTTGCCGTCGAAAGACCAGATTTCGCTGCCAGTCAACGAGCAGATGGTGGTGGAGTTGTATTCTAGATAGAAGCGGACCTGGGGGAAGGGCAGTTAGTCTCTGCGGCAAACAGATGCTGCTCAGGGGTTGGCTACTCGATGAGATGAAGGGGGAGCCATGATTAAAGCGATGAAAGACTTTCAGATCCCGATGCGGGTGGAGGTCGACAAAGATACACAAAACCAAACGTTCGGCAGGTTTACGACAGAGGCCTATGAACGTGGGTTTGGGACGACGGTCGGGAACGCCTTACGGCGTGTGCTGTTATCGTCGCTCACGGGTGCGGCAGTGACCACTGTGAAGATCGAAGGGGTCCTGCACGAGTTTTCCACGATTCCAGGCATCACGGAAGATGTCACTTCTATTATTTTGAATGTGAAAGGGTTGCGGCTTGCTGTGCATACGGATAAGCCAAAGACGCTCCGTCTCAAAAAGAAGGGACCTGGTGAAGCCAAGGGATCCGATATTATTCACGATGCCGATGTGACCATTTTGACTCCGAACCTCCATATTGCGACGTTGGACAAGGATACCTCATTCGATATGGAAATGACGGTGAAGCATGGTCGAGGGTACGTGCCTGCCGAGCGCAACAAAGAGGAGGGGCTCCCGATTGGTGTGATCGCAATCGATTCGGTATTTTCACCCATCAAGCGTGTGAATTTTCACGTAGAGAATGCCCGTGTCGGTCGTATGACTGACTATGATAAATTGACCTTGGAAATCTGGACCGATGGGACCATCTCGCCTCGAGATGCCTTGTCTACGGCAGCCAGCATTATGCGTGATCACATTGATATCTTTATCAATCCTGATGAGCGGGTGGAGGGACGTGCCGATCTCGGGGGTGATGAGGCACAACGTGAGGTCAATAAACATCTGTTCCGTAGCGTCAACGAACTGGAGTTGTCGGTTCGTGCCGCAAATTGTTTGAAGAATGCGAACATCAAGACTATCGCTGACCTGGTCCAGAAGACAGAAGGCGAAATGCTGAGGACCAAGAATTTCGGCAAGAAATCGCTCAACGAAATTAAGGAAATCTTGACGGAGATGGGACTGGGGCTTGGCGTGAAACTTGATGCTGTGCAGCCGGTTAGTGGAAGTCCTAAGAGCGAGTAACGAAACAAGAGGGAACCCGTGCGTCATAGAAAAAATGGCAGACAGCTCGGACGACAGACCAAACATCGATGGGCGCTGTTCAGAAGTCTCGTGACCTCGCTCCTCGAACATGAGCGCATTGAGACAACTGAAGCTAAAGCAAAAGAAATTCGAGGATTCACGGACCGAATGATTACACTTGGCAAGGAGGGGACATTGCCGGCTCGCCGTCAAGCCCTTGCATTTATCAGAAGCAAAGAGGTCGTCTCCAAGCTATTCAGCGACGTGGCGACTCGATTTAAAGATCGCCAGGGTGGCTATACGAGGATGGTGAAGACCAGACGCCGAATTGGGGATGCGGCAAAGCTCGTCGCGATTGAGCTTGTCATGCGTCCGGATGCAGTGCACCCAAAGAAACCTGCCTCTGGTGCGCCAGCTCCTGCGACTCCCGCTTCGACCTAGGCCTCCTGTTCGGCAGAGCTAGTTGTACGTGTGATGCATTATCATGTTCATCAGTTCTCTCTTCTTCTTCTTCTTCACTAAGATCTACAGAATGCCCCGCTCTTAAGAGCGGGGTTTTTTTGACTCCATTGCTAGCGGGTAGACAATATCGGGCTTCCGGTATGCGTTTACTTGATATGGGGCTCATGCTACTATCGTGCCAGTCTATATCGTGTTGTTCACTTTGAAAACAGAGGCAACGTGTGGCAACGCTCAGTGCGAGGAGGTTTGTTAGCGCTGAGTGCGGTGTTAGCCTGTGTTCTTGTCTATTTGCTCGTGACCAATTCGACAATGGTTCTTGCGCCGACCACGGCTGCGCCAGGCTCCATGGACCCAGCTGATGCGAAGATTTCTCAATTCACATTCACTCAAACGAAGGGCGACACAGTTCAATGGAAAGTGCAGGCGCAAGAGGCACGGCTTTTTGAGCGGGACAGGCGGGCGACACTTCAGGTCGTCGCTGTCACGCTGTTCGGCAAGCAAGGAAAGGATATGACGGTCACTGGAGATGAGGGGACATTGAATACGGAGACGAAGGACTTTGTGCTCGCAAACCGATCAGAGCCTCTTGTCATTCGCACCGAGAGTGGGTATGTCATCTATACCAACCATCTTACTTGGACTGATCAGACGAGAGAAATCCGCACACATGATCCTGTCCGTATCGTTGGGCACGGATTAGAGGTGACAGGGCGTGGGCTGCTGGGACATTTAGATCGCGAAGAGTTTGAAGTACTTGAGGATGTCCATGTGGATTTGGCTCCTGCTTCTTAATCTGTTCCCGCTTGGGATGGCTTCATTAAGCGAGTCGGCTGAAGCAGCTATTCCAAAAGCCGGTGCGGATCACACCGTCAGCACCACGATTACGGCCAAGAAGATGACCGTAAAAAATCAAGATAGCCAAGCTGTTTTTGAGGGTGCCGTCGTATTGACTCGTGGATCGTTACTGGTCTATTCCGATCGCATGGTTGTGATGTTCCGAGCACAAGATCCACCTGCGATCGATAGTCAGAAAGGGCCTGAGGCTGTTAAAGGCGGCATCCCTGCGAGAGGGTCCGAGACTGTACCAGCTGTGTCGAATCGTTCGGTCAGCAGGATCGAGGCAACTGGGCGAGTGAGAATTGAGAAGGATTCGGGGAGTGCCACCTGCGACAAAGCCATTTACTACCATGATGGCGATAAGATTGTTCTGACCGGTGACCCGGTGGCTTGGGATAAAGGAACAAGGGTCAGCGGCAAACAAATCACGATGTTTTTGGCAGAGGATCGGAGTGTGGTGGAAGGCGGTTCGCATGTGCGGATCGAACCGGATGGAGGGGTGGCGAAGTGATCGAGGCTGTTCAGGGAAACGCGCCACCGACCGGCCTCTCGATGAAAAGGCCGACGGGCGATTGTTTACGTGCAGTTGGATTGGTGAAAAGTTTTCGTGGACGCAAGGTTGTGAAAGGCGTCTCAGTCGAAGTGCATGCCGGTGAGGTCGTGGGCCTGCTGGGACCCAATGGGGCTGGCAAAACCACCATTTTTGACATGATTGTCGGCCTGTGCCAGCCTGATGAAGGCGCGATCTCGCTCGGGGAAGAGGCGATCACAGACCTGCCGATGTATAGACGGGCGCGCAAAGGAATTGGGTATCTTCCGCAAGAATCGTCAGTGTTTCGACGGTTGTCCGTTGAGGATAATATTCTGGCAATTCTTGAGATGCTGGACTACTCTCGGGCAGAGCGTCGCGACCGGGTTGATGCCCTTCTCAAGGAATTGGATCTTAGCCATATTCGGACAAGCATGGCCTATGCGTTGTCGGGTGGTGAGCGTCGGCGGCTGGAGATTACAAGGGCACTTGCGACGAGCCCTGCGTTCATGCTGCTCGATGAGCCCTTTGCCGGGATCGACCCGATTGCTGTCGCCGATATCCAACACATCATTATCCGTTTGAAGGAGAAAGAGATCGGTATTTTAATTACCGATCACAATGTTCAGGAGACTTTGTCCATCACAGATCGGGCATACATCATAAACGAAGGATTGATTCTTGAGGCTGGGTCCCCAGAATCGATCGTCAAGAGTGAGACCGCACGTGCGGTCTATTTGGGAGATCGGTTCAAGTTATGACTCTTAAGAGTGTGTGCGTATGAAGCTCAGGCTTGACCTTCGGCTCAGTCAAAAACTAATTATGACTCCCCAATTGCAGCAGGCGATTAAGCTG
Organism: Nitrospirota bacterium; assembly: GCA_039931295.1. Taxonomy (GTDB): domain Bacteria; phylum Nitrospirota; class Nitrospiria; order Nitrospirales; family Nitrospiraceae; genus Palsa-1315. The sequence goes on from JBDTSF010000363.1 coordinate 14,852, forward strand.
TTGCAGCTGTCGAGACTTGAACTCCAGCAGAGCCTCACTCAACATTTGATGGAAAATCCGCTCTTGGAGGATCTCCCTGCTGAGGCAGAGGACAGCGAGGCTGAGAGTCCGGAGGAAAAGGCGGAAGACGCGGTGGCGTCGGCAAACAGTGAGCCAACGAATGTGGATGAGTCCACTCCGGAGGAACGAGACACTCCGGATGAAGCTTCGCTGGGAGGGTGGGAAGAGTACTTTGACAGCGACCGTCGAGGGGGACCTGGGTCTCAGACACCTTCGCAGGACGAGTTTCCATCCTATGAACAAACCATGGCGAAAGCCACGTCCTTGGAAGACCATCTTCTTTGGCAGCTGTCGTTTTCAGGTTTATCGGGTCGTGCAAAGGAAATTGGGCGATTGATCATCGGGAATCTTGACGATGATGGGTATCTGCGCATGTCTCTCGCAGAGATGGTCGGAGGAACCGACTTTACAGAAACGGAAGCGGAATCAGTCTTAAAGGATATTCAATGCTTTGATCCGACAGGCGTGGCGGCGCGAGATCTTGTGGAATGCCTACTCTTACAAATTGGGCATTTAGGGAAGAGTCCCATGGGATCATTAGGGGCTCGGCCGGGCGCTTTAAAAGGATCGATCGTTGAAGCCATTGTCCAACATCATCTGAAAGACTTGGAGAAAAAACAATATGCAAGGATCGCAAAAGCTTTAGGCGTCACAGTAGAAGAGGTTTTCCAAGCCACAAAGGTCATCGAAGTGCTTGAGCCAAAGCCAGGGCGACCGTATGCGAATACTCAGAACTATGCGATTGTCCCTGATGTGTTTGTGAAGAAAAATGAAGGGGAGTGGATCGTGCTATTGAATGACGACGGACTGCCGCGTATGAGAATCAGTCCGTACTATAAACAATTGATGGGGCCTGGAGAGAACGGATCAGCTGAGACCAAGGCCTATCTTGACGAAAAGCTTCGGGCTGCGCAATGGGTTATTCGCAGCATCGAACAACGGAATAAGACGATTGTCAAGGTGGTGTCGAGTATCGTGAAGTTTCAGGAGCAGTTTTTTGAAAAAGGCGTGCAGCACCTAAAGCCGTTAGTCCTTAAACAGGTGGCTGAAGATATAGGGATGCATGAGTCGACCATTAGTCGTGTGACGGCAAACAAATATATGTATTGTCCGCAGGGAATGTTGGAATTGAAATTCTTCTTTAACGCTGGCCTGCAACGAGCAGATCAGCCTTCCGACATGATGTCGTCCGTGACAGTGCGAGAGATGATTCGGAAAATGGTTGCGGAGGAGGATGCGAGCCACCCTCTAAAAGATGAAGAGATTGCTGCACGGCTGCTCTCACAGCAGGTTGTGATTGCCCGCCGAACCGTGGCGAAATATCGGGCGGAAGAACATATTCCCTCTGCCACTCAGCGGAGACGATTTTTTTAATGGGTGCAGAAATAATTTCAAGCCGGCGTTCTGCATGTGGCGCACTGGTCGGCTGGTTGCACAAAGGTTCTGGTAGGTGAGCAGATCACTACGACAGGATATGGCTCACCTCCTTGAATCATCGACGTGTTGAGGTGCCCCATAGTTTTCTGGAGCGTGCGAGATCTTCCCTCTCCAGCTGCGTGTGTCGTAGGTTCGTATCAAAGGTCTCCTCTAGTGTTGTGATGCGTAGATTTAATAATCATAGCTGAATAGCAGAAGGGCTGAGGTTGCTCGGCTTGAAAGGATACATGTCGATAAAAATTACCGGACGTCACCTCGTAATTACGTCGGCACTCAGACAGCATGTAGAAAGTCGGTTCGAGCGGCTTGTGCGGTACGACGTGAAGCTGACCCACCTGGAAGTGATTTTGGGTGTGAACAAACTTCAGCATCATGCGGAGGTTGTGTGTACGATGCAGGGGAGACGGATTCAGGCTAAAGCTTCGACGCAGGAAATGTACACGACGATCGACCAGCTTGTGGATCGGCTGGCCACCCAGATACGAAAGTATAAGGAACGCCAGACCGACCATAAAGAACCGGTGAAGAGATTGGCTCGTAAGGCTCTAAGCTCAGTTGCTCGTAAGGAAGATGATGAGGAGATGATCGAAGTCATTTGCCCCCCCAAGGTGATGTTGACTTTGGAGGATGCGAAACGCCGGCTCGACTCTCTGCCTGGTTCACTGGTGGTCTTCACGGCACGGTCTTCTGGGAAATTGCAAATTCTACAACGACTCGATCGTAATCGAGTAGTCCTGATCGATCCGTAAAGGGTAGGCGGGCATGGCTGCGCTCAAGCTGGTCGTCATCAGCGGTCTTTCCGGCTCAGGGAAGTCGCATGCGCTCAAGTGCTTTGAAGACGCCGGGTATTTCTGTATCGACAATTTGCCTCCCGCTATTCTGCCGACCTTTGTTGAGCTGTGTCATCAACAAGGAGGGGAGATTAAGAATGTCGCGCTTGGAATCGATGTCAGGGAGCGCGTGTTCTTTTCCGACCTCGTAGGGATTCTTGAGCGTGTGAAAGCGCTTGGGCATGCGGTTGAGTTGATATTCTTCGAGGCTCGCGAAGAGGTGCTGGTTCGCCGATTCTCTGAATCCAGGAGGCCTCACCCGCTTCTCCCGCATCTTCCGGTACTGGAGGGAGTACGAGTCGAAAGGGAGCGTCTCGCCGACTTGCGGTGCCACGCCGACCGGATTATTGATACATCCGATCTGACGGTGCATGAGTTGCGAGAGTTATTGAGCCGGCAGTTTAGAGAGGAGGGGGCACCGCGTCGATTAACCATTTCTCTCGTAACCTTCGGCTATAAGTTTGGTGTGCCGTACGACATTGATCTTCTGTTCGATGTCAGATTTCTGCGGAACCCGTTCTTTATTCCTGACCTGAAACCATTGACTGGGGAAGACTCACGGGTGAGGACCTATGTGTTGGCTGATCCGGACGCCGTAGCGTTCGTTGGGCAATTAGAAGGCTTCTTCAAATTTCTCATTCCTCTCTTTGAGCGAGAGCGTCGCAGTTATGTAAATGTTGGAATCGGTTGCACCGGAGGGCGGCATCGGTCCGTGGCGATTGCTGGCCGACTCCAGGAAAGTTTTTCAGTGCTCGGATACCAAGCGACGGTGACTCATCGCGATCTCAGCAGGCAATAACACCTAGGCCTTCTCCGTACATCTCCCCGCACCCTACTCCTCGATTTCATCTCTCTGCCTGTGCGCGAAAAGCGATTTGCTTGACAGGTAGAGTGTATGGACTATAGTTAGCATGTGTGATGCAGGTCTGCACATACTCTTACAGTGGAGTATTGAATGGAAATCAGGACGCAGATGAATGACAGGAAATCTTCCGTTAGTCATTCATTCTTCAGCGCAGATACGAAGGTGGGGGTGCGGGCGTGAGTTGCAATCCGCGCAGAATTTACAGAAAAACTTGTCTTGTGCGGATAGTCATGTACAGTCAGAGGCACATATGCTGAGCTCATTTAAAAGTCTCTCCGAAACCGACCTGTTCTCGATGTTTACCCCAAAACGGCAGCTCGTCGGGTTGGATATTGGGTCGAGCGGGATCAAGCTTGTCCAGCTAAAGGAAAACCGAGGCCGGTACGTTCTCCAGAAGTTTGGCTTTAAGCCACTCGAACCGGAAGTCATCGTCGATGGTACGGTGATGGATGAGGGACGTGTGGTATCGGCAATCAAGGAATTATTCGAAGAAACAAAGATCAAGGTGAAACAGGTGGCTGTATCGATTTCTGGCCATGCGGTCATCATTAAGAAGATTAGCTTGCCTCCGATGCCTGATGAGGAGTTGGAGGAGCAGGTACGGTTGGCTGCGGAGCAGTACATCCCCTTCGATATCAATGAAGTGAACATCGATTTCAGTGTGTTGCCGTCTTCCGAAGCTGCGGGTGATACGCAGGGAGAGATGTCGATCATTCTGGTCGCGGCCAAAAAAGACAAGATTAATGAGCTGACTGAGCTCGTCAAAGGTGCGGGGCTGTTTCCGATCGTTATGGATGTCGATGCATTTGCGATCGAGAACATGCACGCAATCAACTATCCTGCCGCGCAAGAAGAGACGACCGCCCTCGTGAATATTGGCGCCAGTGTTATGAATATCAACATTATTCGAGGCGGCACTTCCCTGTTCACACGTGACATTCCGATCGGGGGGAACCGTTATACAGAAGCCATTCAGCGTGAAATGAGCATGTCCTACGAAGAGGCGGAAGAAACCAAAAAGAGTGAGCGCTCGGCAGGGAGCAATCAGGCCGCGTTAACCACAGTTGTCGATAGCGTCAACGCTGAGGTTGCCTCTGAGATCGCACGGACCATCGATTATTTTAAATCCACGATGCCGGAGGCCGATGTTCAGCAAGTTCTCTTGTGCGGAGGGGGGGCGCAGGTCAAAGGCTTAGTTCCACAACTGAAAGATCGAATGCAGGCAGTGGTCGAGGTCGCGAACCCATTTGGTGAAATTGACACTTCAGGAGCCGGTTTGGATCAGGACACGTTGGCCGAACTGGCTCCGCTGGCCGCCGTCAGTGTTGGATTGGCACTGAGAACGGTAGGGGATCGATGATTCGCATTAACTTATTACCGGGCCCCAAGGGGCACAAAGCGAAGCCCCAGTATGATGTCAGGGCGCAAGCTCTGTTAGGTGTGGGGATACTGTTCATTACCCTGGCAGGGTGTTGGTGGTACTCGGCCTCGCTCGACGAAGAGATCGCTGTACGACAGACTGAAAAAATTGACAAGGAGAAGCAGGTCGCGCAGTTAAAAGAACAAGTGAAGAAGGTCTCCGATTTTGAGAGCCGAAAGAAGGTACTAGAGGATAAGAATCGTATCATTGATGAATTGGAAAAGTCACGTGTCGGCCCCGTGAAGGTACTAGACCATGTCAGTCACAGCTTGGAACCTTTGAAAGTATGGCTCCTAAGAGTCGCCGTCACGGGGAAGGATATCGATCTTGAAGGTCGTGCTGCGACCAACGACGACGTGGTGGAATTCGTGAACAACCTGCGTCGTACCGATTATTTTTCGAATATCAATCTTCAAGAAAGTCGAGCGGCAGTGGAGAATCAACTTAATATCTACCAGTTTAAACTTGGTTTCCGTCTCAAAGGGTAAGAATGATGAAGCTGCCTTCCATGAATCTTGAGCTATTGCGGTCGATCCCCTTGGTTCAGAAACTGGGGCTTCTCGTGATGGTTCTTGCCGGGATTATTGTCGGGTTCTATTACTATGTTGCTGAACCAAAATCTATGGAGATTGCAGGGCTCCAGGGAGCGATTGGCACGCTCGACAGCGAGATTCAAACGTTGACCATTAAAGTCAAACATCTTGATGAGCTTATTGCGGCCAGTAAGCAACTCGAGATTGAGCTTGCCAAAAAGCAAGAACGGCTGCCGCCTGAAGGGGAAGCCGTTATGCTGCTCAAGCAGGTATCAGATTTAGGGATTCGCCTTGGGCTCGACATTAAGCTGTGGAAACCGAGTCCTAAGAGCGAAGATCCATCGAAGCTATTTGTGCGGATGCCGGTGAACGTGGAGGTGTCGGGAGGTTACCATACCGCCGCTTTATTTTTTGATCGAATCAACGCGATGCCTCGGATTGTGACTGTGTCAGGCCTCAAGATGGGCGCTCCAAAGTTTGAGAAGGGGCGTGTCGTCACACAGACGGTGTTCGATCTTGTCGCCTATGCAGCAACGGATGAGACCAAGTTGGTTGCAGCGGCTCCAGCAATTCCGCAGAAGAAATAAGGTGCAAAGCCTTGGATGTGTGTGAGGCCATGAACAGTGAATACCATCTGTGAGAACCGGCGGTCAACCATGAAGACAACAAGCATAATTCTGATTGGATGTGCTGGACTGCTCGTGGCAGCTGGCCCGGGCTTTCCTGAGACAAGTATGAGCGGCCACCTTCGACAGATTAGCCCAATGCGGCAGGACTCCCTCAAAGTCCCTTCTCTCAACGATGTGCCGAGGCACGTGTCATCTCCGGCTCCAACCGCGGCAGCCGGCGATGGGGATGTCCAACCAGTCGACCCCAATTTAATATTGGAATCGGTGGGTGTTCGCTCCTATGACCCTTCTGGCCGACGCGATCCGTTCGCCCCGGTGCTGCAATTGTTGGGACTTGGACCTATTGATCCCACATTACCTCCGCTCCAACGTGTCGGACTTACGGAGATGAACTTGATCGCCGTGATATGGGGGGCCTACGGTTATACGGCTATGGTTCAGACTCCAGATGGAAACGGGTATACGGTGCGTCGGGGAACGCGAATCGGTCCCAACAATGGCGTGGTGAGCGCTGTGACAGAGAAGGGTATTGTGGTGCAAGAACGGTTTACAGATGTGTATGGGAGCAAACAGGAGCGGGAATATGTCAAGCTCCTTCACCCGAAAGAGGGCTCAGAATGACACCTAAGCTGAACACGACAACGACAATATTTATTGGCGTACTCTCGGCGGTGGGAGCGCTCAGTGTCCCGATAGCCATACCGCCGATAGAGGCGTCGACCGACGTCCCAGCTGTCGATTCAGTCTCGCCCTCGATCATTGAAGGAGATCTGGCGCAGACCCTGACTCGCCTCGATGTTCAACGGGGTACGAACGACATCCGGGTCATTATTTCAGGGGATGGAAGGCTGGCCCATGAGGTGGTACGTCTCGATGAGCGACGCCTCATGATCGATATTCCAGGAGTGGCTTCTGCCGTACATAAGCCGGTCATATCGGTGAATCACCAAATATTGAAGCAAGTGCGTCTAGGTTATCATGCTGATAGAGTACGAGTGGTATTGGATCTTACCGGTGCAGCAACATACTCGGTTGAATCGCAAGGTGCGAGCCTTATTGTAACGCTTCGAGAAGGTGCCAGTACGGATATAGGCGCAAATGATGGCGCTTACCGCAGTGAAACCGCCAAAGACACAAGGCCAGAGAATCCTATGCTGCTGCCAATTCAGGCGGATGTCGCTTCTCCGGTGGCCCATCGGGCAATGGCTGCGGTTCAGCGGTCTTCGACGAAGTTTCATGTGCGGCCTGTCCAGATGACGTCCGATCCAGATAGCAGTGAGAAAAGCACGCCAAAGGAAGATTTGGTCGTTGGAGAAACCCGTTATGTCGGTCGGCGTATCTCGCTCGATTTTCAGCAGGCCGACATCAGTAACGTGCTACGCCTCATTGCTGAGGTCAGTGGCTTTAACATGGTGGTCGGTGAAGGGGTGAAGAGCAAGGTGACGATGAAGCTCGTGAGTGTGCCATGGGATCAGGCACTCGATATGATTTTAAAAATGAATGGGCTAGGCAAGATCAGGCAGAGCAATATCTTGTGGATCGATACGCTGACGAACATCGCCAAACAGCAAAATGAAGAGGCACAGGCGAAGGATGCCAAGGTCAAAGCGGAAGAACTGGTTGATAGAGTATTCTATATTAGGAATCTGCAAGCGCAGGAACTCATGACTTCTCTTCGGCAGTATTTGAGCCCGAGAGGGTTGATGCAAATGAGCTTGGGCTCCAATGCTTTAATCGTCAGAGATACGGAAAGCAAGATTGGAGTGATGAAACAGCTGGTTGACGGGCTCGATCTCGAAGTGCCGCAAGTCCAAATCGAAGCGAGGATCGTGCAGGCTGATACGACCTATTCCCGTTCGCTGGGAGTTCAGTGGGGTATCCAAAATCTGAACCAGCTCGCGGGTAGTGGGGTGGCGAACTTCAGGACGGGTAATACGGGATCATTTGGAGCACAAACATCGAATTTCCTGGTGAATCTTCCCGCTACAGTCGGTGGGTTAACGTCGACTCCCGGTGTCGGGTTCACGATTGGGAAAACCGATGGAGCATTGTTGGATGTCCGGTTGTCGGCAGGTGAGTTGCTTGGACTGAGTAAAGTCATTGCCGCACCGAAAGTCACGACCTTGGACAAGCGGGAGGCCAAGATCTCACAGGGAGAATCGATCCCGTTCCAGACGACCTCTCTCCAGGGAACACAGACGACCTTTGTGGATGCGAATTTGGAACTGAATGTGACTCCTCAGATTACTTCGCGGGATCCCAAGGAAGTCGGCAAGCAGATCATGATGAAGGTTCGCGCCACGAGAAACGCTGTCGGCGCGCGAAGCAATCCGGCCGGGCCCAGTATCGACCGACGCGAAGCCAATACCCAGGTCATCATCCGCGACGGTGAGACCATGGTGATCGGCGGGGTGTTTATCGATACGCAGAACAACAGCGTCGTTGGGATTCCCTATCTCTCACGCGTGCCTGTTTTGGGATGGCTTTTCAAACAAAAGACCGAGGCTGTCGCGAAGCAAGAGCTGCTCATCTTCTTGACACCCAGTATCGTTAAGAGCTAGCAGGATGTAGGAAAATTCAGTCAGCGTACACAATCCCTTGTCTGGGTGGGTGAGTGTATCGCCTGAGCGAAACTCACTGGAACACGAGCTCACCAGTTAACCCTATATCGCCTAGACCAACCCAACGGTCTATACAGACCGGGGGTGCCCCTAACGTACCAGCCAATCACGATTTGGCATACCCACGCAGTTTTTAAAGCCTGCTAGGAACCGACTTTGAGTCCTCCATGGATGGGGAACTTATGAGTGGTGAACTTTCTCGGTTCATGCACTATCTCAATCCACCGGTACATTTTCCAGTCTCCAGCCTATACCTCACATCATCGGTGTGTAATATCTCAACGATCTTGTGCTTCGAGGCTAGATAAAGACTTCAGCGAGCCTGGCTTCTCAAGAAGATGCAGCAGGCCTAGTGAGGGTACATCTGAGCTGTCATATGCGACTATTCGCCATGGAGCGGCCCTGAAAACCTTCTAGTTTCCAGGCCGTTGTGATACCATTCCCCCGTTGTCGCCGATCGCAATTCATCATCACCATCGGCGAAGTAGGCCATGAATCTGAGCGTTCCTAGATACAAAGAGTCAGATGTGGAGCTGGTGTATCGAGTCAGGAGAGGCGATCTTTGAGCAGGGCTGGAATAGCAGAACAGATTGTGCCGGTGGTCTTGGGGCCACGAAGCTATGACATTGTCCTCCATCCTGGCTTACTTTCGACAGTGGGCGACAGGCTGCATACCCTTACGACCTCTCCGAAGATCGCCGTTGTGACAGATAGGCATGTGGCAAGCCATTATCTTCAAAAGACGCTCCGATCGCTTCGCAAGGCAGGATACGACCCGACGGAAATTATCTTGCCTCCGGGAGAGCAAACGAAGACGCTTGGAACAGTCGCCAAGGTTCTCGACGCGTTGGCCAAGCATAAGTTCGAACGCCAATCACTGTTGTTGGCCCTCGGTGGTGGAGTGGTTGGCGATGTGACAGGTTTTGCTGCCGCGATTTATCAGCGAGGAATTCCGTTCGTGCAAGTGCCGACCACGCTTGTGGCTCAAGTGGATTCCAGTGTGGGGGGTAAAACCGGTGTGGACCATCGGTTGGGGAAAAATCTCATCGGAGCCTTTTATCAGCCACGTGCAGTATTGATCGATCCGCTCACGCTGCGCACTCTGCCAGGCCGCGAATGGATTGCCGGTTTGGCCGAAGTGATCAAATACGGCATTATCGCCGACGAAGGGTTCTTCGCGTTTTTGGAACGAGAGATTTCCGGGCTGTTGAAATTGGAAAAAAAGCCGGTTCTCCACGTGATTAAACGATCGTGCGAGATCAAGGCGGAAGTAGTTGCCGCTGACGAGCGGGAGTCGAACCGTCGGCGCGTTCTCAATTATGGTCACACGATCGGACATGCCCTTGAGGCACTCTCGGGCTATCGTGGGTTGGTTCATGGTGAAGCGGTGGGGATTGGGTTAGTGCAAGAAGCGGATTTGGCTTGCCATATGGGTCTCTGCGGGCGCGACGTGGTTGAACGGATCAGAACCCTGGTGCAGCGTGCCGGGCTGTCCGATCACGTTTCACCGTCATCCTTTTCTCGCCTTTGGAGTGCCATGCAGCATGACAAAAAAGTGGTTGGGGGGCAGGTCGTCGGAGTGTGGCCGGTCAATATTGGGGAAGTGGTGATTCGACCAATCGAGGAGCAGGTGTGTGCCGAGTGGTTTCGGTGCATGCATGGCCGTGGAAACCGCGTATCGAACGGCCATCGGCCAGGCAGGCTATCCGGCGAAAGGGTCGCACGCAAAGGTACATCTCAATGACGATGAAACGCACGCCATCTGTGGCGTATCTGCAACAGGCATTGCGGGAAAAAACACGCGAAGTCGATGTCCTCCATCGGATCTCTGCGTCGATCAGCAATCAATTGGATCTCGAAGCCATTCTCAAACATATCGTCGACGTCGTCGTAGAAGTCACGAAGGCGGATGCCTGCCTCCTCTATCTATTGTCGGACAGTCAAGATGAACTCATTCTTCGCGCATCGAAAAATCCTCATCCCAAACTGATCGGTCGTATCACAATTGGATTAGGCGAGGGCATCACCGGGTGGGTGGCGCAGGAACGGACGCGCGTTGTGATTCCGAGTAATGCGAACGACGATCCACGGTTCAAGTTTTTTCATAACCTTCCGGAAGACCGCTATCAAGCATTTGTCTCTGTTCCGATCATGGCCAAAAAGGAAGTGGTCGGCGTCATCAATGTCCAACATAAGCGCCCCAGGCGCTATCAACCTGATGAGATCGCGCTCCTTTCGACGATCGCCACTCAAGTTGGAGGAGCGATTGAAAATGCGCGGCTGTACGATCAAATGCAACGCAAAGCATTACAGGTAGAGACACTGTCGCAGGTCTCGGAAACAGTGGCATCCAATCGATTGATCAAGGATGTCCTCCAGCTTCTTGTGACGATGACGGCGCAGATGATGAACTCGAAGATCTGCTCGATCATGCTGTTGGACGAAGCCAGCGGGGAATTGCGGATTGCGGCAACACAAAGCCTCAGCGAGCAGTATCGCCGGAAGCCCAATCTGAAGATCGGGCAAGGCATTAGCGGGCGTGCAGTGAAAGACCGACGGTCGATCATTGTGCTCGATGTGTCCACTGAGCGGGACTATATGTATCCGGATATGGCCAAGAAGGAGGGGCTGTGCTCTTTGCTTTCAGTCCCGATGATGGTGCGTGATAAGGCATTGGGCGTGATCAATAGCTACACGTCCGTTCCGCATGTATTCACCGGCGAAGAGGTCAAATTGCTTCAGGCCATTGCCAATCAGGCCGCCGTGGCTATCGAGCATACGACCCTGATTGAGAAGTCTCATGAGATGCAGGAAGCACTGGCGGTTCGGAAGCTTATGGAGCGGGCCAAAGGCTACCTGATGCGTTCGAAGAAGCTGACCGAAGAAGAGGCCTTCAAACTCATTCAGCGGCAAAGTATGGATTTCAGAAAGTCCATGCGAGAGATTGCTGAGGCGGTGCTCCTAGCTGGAGAACTCGATCAACGGGTTGAAAAGCAGCGTGGATAGGTGTTATCAGCCAGGGACGTCCTCGGGCGTGGCAGGCTAAGGGATTGAGGCGTCATTTTGGAGAGGTCGAGGGGGGCTGACGTGTCCGTTCCGTTTCTTGTTCCGCCAGTTTCTTTTTGATTTCCTTCAACTCCTTCCGTAACTCGTCTAGATCGGTATCTCTCTGAGCAGAGTCCTCTTTCACAGACCTCGATGGTTGAACGTCAGTCGATCGCATGTTCGATGCCGTGGGCATTGTGGCAAGCAGGCTGTAGTCGATTACGAGAGTGGTGTCGGTTGAACGGGCCGTCCGATAACTATCGGGGCGTTTGGCGGATTCTGGAACGAAGTGTACTGTGCGATTGGCCAATCCTGTCGGATTGAATAGATGCCGATCGGCTATGGTATTCGCGTTGGTCCGTTCTGTCCGTCGGCGATGCCCGGTCAAGGTCAGATACAGCGACCGCTCATAACTGTAGAGGGAGCCTCCCGTTGCTTCTACTGATGCCCCTCTTCCCGCCTGTTCTGACTCACACACGCCGGGGAAACGGACGTCCGACAAGCAAAAGACCGCTCCGGCAGATGGCAGTTGGACCGGCATGCTGTGTTTGACGATATGAAAGCCGACCTGCTGGTCCGAGGCAGCTCTGGTGAGCCCTTCGACGAGGAGTGGCGCCAGGTACTCAACGTCGTCATCCCCAAACACTCGAATGGTCTCAGGCTTGTCTGAGGCGAGGTTTCCTACTACTCCCCGGTCGTCCTTGAGGATCACGCCGCGCAGAACTCGAGCCATCGTATCCGACGATAATGTTATCGGGTGGGTGGCTTGAAAAGACCGATCGGGAATACGTTCCACAAACACCGCGCCGCGTTCGGACTGATGGATTGTGATATCCAGATCAGGCTTGGACGCACAGGCAGACACGACCAGGGTCATCCCGGTGAGAAGAAGCAAGGCGAGTTGCAGACGATGAGACAACGGCAATTCTCAAAGTGAATAGAAGTCGCAAGTATAGCATAGTTAGACAGGACGAGGACACCGGTAACATTCTTCAGATGCTGAGAGAGAGTTCTACTTGACAGGAGGACAAGAGACTCCGAATATAGGCCCACATAACGGTATGGGCTGAATATTGGACAACGACGTCCGACGATTCAGCCGGATTATACGAAGTGTAAGAAAAGGACAATGGCGTCCTGTCGGGATTGACAGAATGACCGGAAGGGCCTTTTCCTCTGCCACAGCATAGCCCTCCGCGGTCG
>JBDTSF010000364.1:0-7424 GCA_039931295.1 Nitrospirota bacterium
CATTAATGCTGACAGGAGGCGGCCCTTGTCGGAATCGTTGGTTGGCGCGGTCGATTACCCTGGCCCCGATGTTGTCGTGATCGAAGAGGATGCGGGCTTTCCGCAAGAGAGATGGGAGGCGCGGCGAGTAGGGAAGATCCTCCTCAAATTCCTGGTGCCCACGATAGCGGATGTCGGCGAGGCGGTCGGCAACACGGACGATCTCGTGGCCGTCGGCTTGTCCTTTTACGAGCGCAATGAGGTCGATGTCGCTGTGCGTTGTAATCGCGCGCCGAACGCTGGACCCCACCAGAATGACAGTGACGAGATCTCCCCCGCGGCGGCCACGAACGTGGCGCAAGGCCACTGTGACAAGCTCTTCGAACCCCGGCTCTTCTATCGGATCCGGCTGTTCAGGCGGCTCTGGTATCGCCAGAAGTTCTGCCTGCAATTCTTCTGATGTCGGGGTAGGGTGGGTGGCGGGGCTATCCATGTTTAGGCTCCCTGTATGCGCTGAATGTGTTGTGGGAGCGATTCCAGCCAGTCCTCGAACGGTTGGTTTGCATCAACGGTGATTTCCAACTTGCCATTGGTCAATCGCCTGACGACACCTGGACTTTCCGGGGACAACGGGATCTCGACCCACTCGCGGCTCAGCCCAAGCGAGTCGGTGACCCCAAGGATTCGGCTGATATGTGCGAACGACACCACGTCGATCGGCATTGAGTCTCCGTTGCGCGGCATTCTAGATTTCAGTAGGCGCAGTGTCAATGAGAGGATGCCCGACCCTTTGTAATGATACGCGGTTTTCTTGCCACGGCCGATGGCCAGGGAAAGGAAGCGCGGGGTCAGAGGCTAGCCTCCCAACACACGGATAAAGATTGTGCTGGCTTCCTCGACCATGGCACTGGAGATATCTAAATGGGTGACGGCACGAAAGCTGTTATGGCCGATAGCATTGATTAAGAGCCCTTCCTGTTTTAATGCGGCCACGATGGCTGATGGGCTCAGGCGGTGACCGATCACTCCAAATATGACGATGTTCGTATCGACATCTTGAGGAGTAATCTTGACCGAGGGAATGTGCTGTAGCTGTCGCGCCAGCCGCTTGGCATGGTCATGATCCTCTTTCAGTCTCCCAAGATTATGCTCGATCGCATAGATGCCGGCCGCTGCGAGGACGCCGGCCTGCCGCATGGCACCGCCGTACATACGCCGAAAACGTTTGGCTCTATCGAGCAGAGTCAGATCATTCATTAATAAGAGTGAGCCGGCCGGCGCCCCCAGTCCTTTCGAAAGACAGACCGACAGGGTGTCAAAATGCTGGGCATACGAGGCTGGCGGTAGGGTGGTGGCCGCGATGGCGTTGAATAGCCGTGCACCGTCCAAATGCATGGGGATGCCATGGGTGGACGCCACTGTTCGAATCCGTTCAATTGTCGCGAGGGGATAAATTGTCCCGCCGCCGCTGTTATGGGTGTTCTCGAGACAGATCAGCCCCGTTTGAACCGTGTGCGGTTCTTTGGGGCGTATGGCTGCCTCAACCTGTTCGGATGAAATGAGACCGCGGTTCCCTTGGACCCAATGAAGTTGTACCCCTGCCAGTGCTCCGGCCGCACCCTGTTCATATCGGACGATATGCGCGGTGCTTTCGACGATGACTTCCTGGCCTGGTTGTGTGTGGAGGCGAATGGCAAGTTGATTGCCCATCGTGCCGGACGGCACGAAGAGCGCGGCCTTTTTCCCAAACATCGCGGCCGCCATTTCTTGAAGACGATTGACGGTGGGATCTTCACCGTAGACATCGTCCCCCACATCCGCACGTGCCATGGCTTGTCGCATAGCGTCAGTGGGTTTCGTGACCGTATCGCTGCGCAGGTCGATCATTAGGCGTTCGTGAGCATACCACAAGATTGTGTGTATGCGGCATACTAGCAAATTTTCTCTGTAGAGGGAGAATTGATCGCGGCAGGATGCGGGGTGTAGGGAGTGGTGCCGTGAGATGTTTCCATCGGCCGCAATATCTGGGCGACGAATAGACTGGCGCTCTCGTCGATCTTGCGGTCAATGTTAGACGAGGTTGATGCAGGCCCTGTGCTTCCGACGCGCGCAGTCGGACGTATCGGATCACCCACCCCTGCTTTACGTGAAAAAAAACCGCATGCTATAGTCCGATGTCGATTGTGCTGTGTTGACGGTGTAGCCTCACGTTTACGAGGGTTAAGATGCATGAAGTTCCAGTGAAGATTTATCTCGATAGGCTGTTGAAAGATTGTAAAAATACCGCGAGGTCACTCGCGCTTCTCTCCGGCCCGGTCAAAGAGAAAGCGTTACGTGCGATGGCTGATCGATTAGCGGCCGACGAGGAGAAGATTCTCGCGGCGAACGAAAAAGATGTGGATGCGGTTGGGAAGTCATTCGAGGCTGATGTCATCAAGGATCGGATGAAGGCCGCGGTGGCTCGCTTACGTATGACGGCAAGCGATATTAAGGAGATGGTGGATCGTCTTCGGCTGATCGCAGATCTGCCGGATCCGGTTGGTACGGTCACCTCGCGAGGCGAACGACCGGACGGACTACAAGTAAGTCGTGTCCGCGTTCCGATCGGGGTAATCGGGGTGGTATCGGAATTGAGTCCACTTATTACCGTGGAGTCGATCGCACTCTGCTTTAAATCTGGTAACCTCTGTGTCTTTCGTGGCGCTCCGGAGTGGGGTCTGACACAGCAGGCTATTGGATTTGGACTTCGCGAAGCCGCAGAGAAAAGTGGGGTGTTGGTCGGCGCATGGATTATCATCGAGCGTCCTGAAAAAGAGGTGGCAGTCGAGCTGATTCGGTCGGGAAAAAGTCTTGATGCGATTATCCCGCGAGGCGGGGCGGGTCTCAGAAGATCCGTTGTGGAGCAGGCGAAGATGCCGGTGCTGTGCCACGACGGGGGGCTCACGCAGATGTACGTGGATGCCGACACGGATCTGCCGATGGCTCAGAATGTGGCGATCAACTCCAAAGTACAGAAAGTTATGGCATCGAACTCGCTCGATACGTTACTGGTGCAACAGGTGATTGGAAGACAGTTTTTGCCGCCGCTGGTGAACCGTATGCTCGAAGAATTTAAGATCGAGGTTCGGGCCTGTCCGAAGACCATGGCCCTCATGGGACAAATGGCGATGACAGGACACGCCTCGATCATCCCGGCGAAAGAGGAGGACTGGGATACCCAATTTCAGTCGCCCGTGTTAGCTGTCAAAATGGTTGCGGATCTGGATGAAGCGTTGGCGCACATTGTGGCGCATGGCCCCTGCCTCACCGCCGTCATCGCCACCACGAGCTATGAGTCGGCTTTGCAGTTTACGCGGGAGGTCGATGCCAGCGCGGTGTTCGTCAATGCGTCGTCTCGGCTCAATGCCGGTGACAGCTACGGGATGGGCGCCGATGTTGGGCTTAGCGGCTCACGTCTTCATGCCAAGGGCCCGATCGGTCTTGAACAGCTGACCTGTGAAAAGTATGTCGCCTTTGGCTCGGGCCAACTACGCTATCCGCATCCGGTACCGGAGGCGTATTTTGACGCGATCATGCTGAAGAGACCGTAGTCGTCTGCGAAAATGCTCTCCAGCGTCGGTCTCATCCGTTTGAGCCACTCACTGTACCTTCAACGCGTCGGTCTCTGGTGTGCACTCCTTAGCGCGCCTCGCTGGGAGCCGCGTTGACTTGGTGTGGCGAGGTCCCATCAATGACGAATAACGCACTGCGACAATCGCTTCACTTGCACATGGCCCGGTGGGGTCTCAAACGGTTTACGTCCGACGCGGATTATTTCGCTTGGCAGCGGATAGAGCTGTCTCCTACGGATCTGATTCAACTCAGAAAAGTAGTTGCGCAAAAGCACGAAGGGGGGCATCTCGATGAAGTTGCCTTCTACGACCTGAGTGCTCAGCCGCAGATTCTTCCGGTCCTCTATAGTCAGCGCTACGAGTACTATATCGAGGTCGGTTCACGTGTGGCGGCTCGTCTTGGAGATGCCGCCTGTATCCTCGATTTCGGCTGTGGAGTCGGAATTCTGACAACCTTCTTTGCGGCACAATACCCTGAGAAACAGTTTGTCGGCGTCGACCGTTCATCGGCATCGATTGCGGTCGCACGGGAGAGAGCTCAAGGGCTTGGTCTGGGCAATCTCCGGTTTGAGTGTGTCGATGTCGAGTTACAGGCCATTGCGGGACTGTATGATCTGATTGTTGCCACCCATTCGCTGGTGCAGGCTGAGCAGGATCCGGGGATTCCAAGTCGCAATTGGCAGACGTTCGAGCGTGCACATGATTCGAAACAGCAGGCCCTGTTTGAGCAACGAACTAGTCTCGACATTCGATTGGATCGGCTCAGCGCGTTGCTAGCCCAGAAGGGCCGCATGATTGTGTTTGAGAAAACCCGTCAGTTGGCAAGACGAGTTCCATTGCAGCGGGCCCTGGCCGCACGAGGGCTGTGGCTGATCGAACAGCCGGAATTAGTTCGATACCAGCTCGTCGGGGAAGTGGCTGACGATGGCCCGTTCTATCTATTGGGGACTGAAGCGGGGAGTACGCTTCACTGGGATGATTCGCCGGAGCGAGACGAAGGCCCCCCGTGCGACCTCATGCAGTTTAAGACCCATGCCACTGACCAGGACGCACCGCTCTATGAGAACCATTGTCCTTCCGCACAGCGTGTTTGGGAACAGATTCACGAGAAGCGTCTGTTCAGAGAAACGACGCGTCAGGAGTCGGACGGTCGTCAGCTGCATGTCGAACTCGGGCAGGCAGAGGAGGGAGTCTATCTGTATTGCGCGAATACCTTTGATCAACGTCAGCTGGTTATTGTCGAACCAGCTCGCGCACTCATGTTGGAGTCGTACTATCGGCAGATTGTGAATGGTGCATCTGGCTAAGAGCCGATACGATGCTCTCTCTGCGTCCTGCATTTGATAGACAGCACGAGGAGTTCTTGCCCTCGAATGACATAGATTACCCGATAGCGGTCCTCGCGAATCCGATAGAGATGGTCCAGGCCCTCGATCTTCGTGGCGCCGGTTGGATTGGGGATGGAGCGGAGTGCAAGGAGCCGTTTTACGAGAAGCGTTCGAAGAGGCTTACCCAATGCCCCGAGTTGTTGTTCGGCTGGAGGGGCCACGTAAATTGTGGAGACGGTCCAGTGCAATCACACCCCCAATTCTTTCAATATGGCATCAAGGGCCCGAGCACCCTTTTTGTTCGCTTGAGCGAGAGCGTCGCGGGCATCGACGAGATCGATACGGTTTTCCAGCGCCTCTAGGAGCCGGAGATCATTGATGGGGACTACCGCGGCGACCGCTCGGCCACGTCTACGTAACAGTACACGTTCGTTGCCGAAGGCCGCACGGTTGATTGCATCGGCAAACTCCTCTCGCTCCTTGTTGCCCGAAGGATTTCCCATGGCGCACCTCCAGAGACAGCGTTCGGTCAGAAAAACAGATTAATGGACTGAAGCAAGCTGTACAGTGGACAGGAGACGAAGTCAATCGACGAAAATTTTCAGATACCCATTCCAATTCTTGCGTAATTGGGATATGAAGAGGGGGCGGCAATCATGTCGCAGTCCGATATTATTCATCCGTACAGTAGCAGTAGAGGAGGCACTCAATGGCTAAGGGTATGACGCAGAAAAAAACTACCAAGAAGAAACCAGCCAAGAGCATGATGGAAAAGCGCGCAGACAAGGCTGCCAAGAAGCGAGGCTAACGTAGCCGTCGTTCAGTCATTCCGGCCGAATCCACATCCACTCTGCCCATCGACGTGAGTCAAGCAGCAAGTTGCACACGTTGATGGGCGTGCGCTATGGCCTTCACACCGCTCGGCCCATTTGGCCCATAGACCCGTACCCTCATCACTTCTTCCGGTAGACGTTCAGTCCAACTTTCTCCTCACGGTTTGGAATGGTCACATTCCCCTCAGTTGAGGCAATAATAATTGTTTTCCCTGAAGCCGAGGGGCCGAACGCTTTAGATAGATCGACCTTAATGGTCAATGTCGTCCCTTCGACCGTCATTTCCACGTTTTTCATGATAGTAGCCTCTCAGTGATGGACAGAGTATGCGCACATGCGTATGCGGAAAGTAATGGTGCAACCTCTATCTCGATTAGCAGAGGAAGTCAATCGACTGGAGCGCTTCATCCGTACCAGAGAAGCTGATTCATCCGTTACCCTCCAGCAAACACAGGGTGAAAACCGGCGCTGGTCAGGATGCGGGCAACGGTCTCGCGTTGGTCGCCCTGAACCTCAATCCGCCCGTTCTTTACCGTGCCCCCGGCGCCGCACGATTGCTGCATTTTTTTGGCGAGAGCTTCTTTCTCAGCCAGACTGATGCCGATGAATCCTGAGATGACCGTCACAGTTTTGCCGCCTCGGTGTGCGGTCTGGCGAACAATATTCACTCGTCCGCGAGGTTTCTTAGATGTGGCTGGTTTCGAATCAGTCTGGGTGAGGTTGCTGATATCCTGCGGTTCGCGTGGAGTCGGTGGTAGCTCGATATTCTGCAGGGAAGCAAAAGGACTGGCCCAAGGGGCCGGCTCACCACTTGTAGGAATGCGCTTCTTTTCTTTCATCGCTAGAGCCTCTTGCCACATACTGTTCCGGGGGGCCGGCTGTGTTACCCAAACGAGCTCGCGGCATCTTTCACGATCGTCAATTCAATGTGGGCCGTGGTCTCTCCCTCCGTTATCCAAATGTGTCTTTCTTGAATGGTACATTGCAGCTGCATGCTGGGATGCGTCAGTTGAGCTAACGCTCGACTTCCCTCCGGCGGAAGATTCATCACGGTCAAATTATCCAAGCGTTCGAGTGTGGCCAGATTCTTTTCCCACCATTGATCCGCGCCGCGTCCGCCGTAGGTATAGACATAGACTTGTTTCGCTCGGCCGCAAGCCTGACGAATAGATTTCTCATGTGGCTGGCCCACCTCTATCCAGGTGTCGATGGCGCCCGTCAAATCCTTGACCCAGAGCGCAGGTTCCTCTTCAGCGCTTACCCCCCGACCAAATGACAAGGCCTCATGCGCGTGCAGTGCAAAAGCCAATAGTCGGACCATCATGCGTTCGTCAGTCTCGGAGGGATGGCGGGCCAGCGTGACGGCATGATCTTGATAGTACTGGCGATCCATGTCGGAAATTTGTACGGTTGCTTTGAAAATTGTCGCGTTCGAGGCCATGGGTCTGTGGTTCCTTGATTCCAGACATGTTCACGTGAAAGGCGCGAGCCAGTTCGCTCCTTTAATCTTTATACGCGATGTACCACCCTTCAACTCGCTCCCGTGCCCAGGGTGTTTTCCGAAGGAATGTGAGGCTAGATTTTACGCTGGGGTCGTGGAGAAAACAGCGGATCGGAACCCGACGCCCCATCTCGGCCCACCCATACCGCTCGACGAGTTCCTTGACAATGGT
>JBDTSF010000365.1:0-2680 GCA_039931295.1 Nitrospirota bacterium
CGCAAGACCTCTGTGAGGCTATCGGGAGCCCGTTTGCCCAAGCCCACTTCAACCACCGTTCCCACGATCGCGCGGACCATGTGTTTGAGAAATCGGTCGGCGTAGGCCTCGATGATAATCTGGTCGTCGTGACGGATGACGGCGAGCCGTTGCAGATGGCAGATGGGGTTGTTGTTGTCCGTGAGACTTCCCTCGAACGAGGAAAAGTCCTGTGCCCCAATTAATGTCGCTGCTGCCTGTTGCATGGCCGCGTGATCTAACGGTTTATAAATGTGCCAGACGAACGCGCGATCGATGGTGGGGCGGGCTGGGCGATGGAGGATTCGGTAGGTGTAGAGTTTGCCTTGTGCATCATGTTGGGCATGAAAACTGTCGTCCATACTGGCAGAGGAGCGAACGGCAATGTCTTTGGGCAACACGGCATTGAGTGCGCGCATCCAACTTGATGCGGGCCACTCCAGCTCTGTGCGAAAACTCGCCACTTGTCCACGCGCATGCACGCCGGAATCTGTGCGGCCAGCCCCAATGATAGATACTGTGGTTTGGCTGACTTGCCGGATGGCTTGTTCGATGGCTTCTTGAATTGTGAGCTGATCGGGTTGGCGCTGCCACCCGGCGTATGAGGTTCCGTCATACTCTAAGACTAGTTTGACGGTCGGCATCGGCGTAGAGGATCGAACGGCGCGAAGGTCATCGTGTTGCGAGGAATGATTTGACGCCTTCCATCAGCGCTTCTGCCACGAGGTTGGTGAAGCGGCTGGTTCGAAGCAGTTCTTCTTCACCAGAGTTCGAGATATAGGCGATTTCAGCTAGGATGCTGGGCATACTGGTGAAACGGAGCACATAGAAGGGCGCCGTCTTCACGCCATGATCCACCAAGTCATAGTGGCCGTTCAGGTTGGTGACCATCGCTTCCTTCGCGGTCCAGGCGAGTTCGAGAGATTCTTCAATCTTCTTTGCCGTGAGAAGATCCGCCACGAGATATTCCCATCCTACGCCGGTATTGTTGAGCGGGGTTCCGTTTTCACGAGCTGCGACTTCGAGCGCCCGTTGATCCTTCGCCTCTCCGAAGTGGTAGATCTCAATGCCTTTCACGGAGCGTTGGGGATGTGAATTCACGTGGACCGACACGAAGAGATCCGCTTCATGTCGATTGGCAAACTTTGCCCGGTCTCCCAACTCGATGAATTCGTCACGCTCGCGGGTCATGAGAATACGGACTCCACGTTGCTGGCTCAAGAGATCGCGCAGTTTCAACGCGACCTTTAGGGTAATGTCTTTTTCTTCTGTCCCACGGTGCCCACGCGCGCCGGGATCCTTCCCGCCGTGTCCTGGATCGATCACGATGGTCGTCATGGATTTGGCTCGTGGCTGAAGCGGTTGCTGAGGAGTCGGGAGTGGTGACGAGAAGTCTGGTGGTGGTTCAGCGGGCAGGATCGTCCGGGCCTCAGTTGGAGGCACGACATCGATAACAAGCCGGGGGGGATTCATCAGGATGAGTAGTTTATAGCTGGTAAATGTGCCGGTCGGCAGTGAGATATGAACCGATCGCTCAGATGGCTGAGTAATGAGAAACGGTTTGGCGATCCTGCCGGCTGCAAGCTTGGTCTTAGCGGATGGGCTTAAGATCGCGTTGGGGATTTCGATGGTCACCCCCTCGGCTTGCAGGAGGGGCCGTATACTGGGGTGGGTCTTCGAATCGAGATCGAGCACGAGCCGCGTCATTCTGGGTGAGTTGGTCGTCCGGAAATTCTGAATCGTCGTCAGGCTGAGCCCCGAAGGCGCGAGCCGTATTGGTGCGGTGTGGGGCCGCTTGGATTTGGGCGGATGTTCCTGACGGGCTGTGCTCGTTGATGCAGACGCCTCGCCAGCGTGAAACGGATTGAGGGCACGGCCAGGGAGGTCGAAGAGTCCGACCAGGAAGGCGAGGGGAAGGATGAGCCACAGGGCCGATCGCATGGGTGTTCACTACGTTGTTAACGGGATCATGTGTATTTCTCAGAAGTCCGAGCAGTTGTCAAGGGGATTGGTCGTATGAACGTGCGACGAAACCGATTGACAGGGCATAGTGTGAACGCTAGGGTCGTTGGCTATGGCACTCCACCTGATCGTCGATGGGTACAATCTGTTGGCGCTGACGGGTCGGATCGTTGCAGGGGTGAGCTTGCATTCCGAAACGGCGCGCGAGTCGTTCCTGCGCGACCTGGCGGCATATCGTCAACGAAAACCCCATCCAATCACAGTGGTCTTCGATGGGTGGCAACAGGGATGGGGCACGGAGCAGCGGGAGCATCGACTGGGCCTTGAGATTATCTTCTCTCGGCGGGGAGAAAAAGCCGATCAGGTGATTCAACGTTTGGCAGCTGAGTTTGGATCCGCCTGCGCGGTGGTGAGTTCTGATCGTGAGATTATCACCGTGGCGAAGGCACAGGGGGCCTTTGTGATGAAGGCTCAAGAGTTCATCGGGAAGTTGCAGGGGCCGTCAAACAGGACCGGTGTTTCTCCCCACAAAGAGCTGGATACGGGGGAAGATCTCCGGCCTAAGCGAGGTGCGGAGAAGCGTGGGAATCCGCGGAAGTTACCCAAAGCGCTGCGACAGCGCAACCGGCAACTTAAGCGATTTTAAACGTTCTTGGCCGAGGTGGGTGTTTCACAGCCGACATTCTCAGGAGCAATGCTG
>JBDTSF010000366.1:0-4101 GCA_039931295.1 Nitrospirota bacterium
CGGGAAGAAGATTGAAGTCCGCATGGGGCCGGCGCTCGACACGATGCGGGGCCTCACAGGGCCGTTCGATCTCATCTTCATCGACGCCGACAAAACTAACTATGTGAACTACTATCGACGATCACTCGATCTGCTCGCGCAGCAGGGCGTCATCCTGATCGACAACGTCTTATGGGACGGGGATGTGCTGAAACAACCGCCGCCGGATGAGAAGACGGCGGCCATTCAAGAACTGAATCGAGTGGTCGCAGCTGATCCACACGTCTCTGTCGTGCTCGTCACGATTCGGGATGGGGTGTTGGTGATACGGAAGACCGACTAGCGCGGTTCGATACGGTACTGCGTCGCACTTGTTGAATGCAGCCCGCCTTTCCTGGGCAATCGAATGTGGCTTCTGTTGCCCTGACGGATCAATGCAACCATTCTCACCTACTGCTCAGTGCGGCGCCGAATTGACCAGAAATTGTCAGAGGGGTACACTCGCGTCGCGAGAGTCTTGGAATGCCTTGAAATGAGGTCGGCTGAGATCACGCGTATTCCATCTCTCGGAAGACGAACTCATTATTAACCAGCTTTCTGCTAGTAGCTCGACCATGCTGCCACTGTGCTTCGTGCTCATGCCCTTCGGGAAAAAGCCGGCCGGCGACGGCCGGTTGGTGGACTTTGACTCCATTTACGAGCATCTCATCAAGCCGGCTGTGGTCGCCGCTGGTCTTGAGCCGTTGCGTGCCGATGAAGAGATGACCGGTGGTGTGATACACAAGCCTATGTTCGAGCGGTTGATTCTCTGTGAATATGCGGTTGCAGACCTGACGACGGCTAACGCCAATGTCTTCTATGAGCTTGGATTGCGGCATGCGGTCCGACCAGCCACCACCGTGCTCCTGTTTGCTCAGGGAATCGGCCAATTGCCGTTTGACGTGGCGCCATTACGCGCCCTCCCGTACCAACTTGGTCCTGACGGCAAGCCGGCGATGAGCGAGACGGACCGTAACCTGCTCACGGCCAAGCTTCGTGAGGCACGCAAGGTCACAACAGACAGCCCCATCTTCCAACTGGTGGAGGGATTTCCCGACATCCAGCGTCTGAAGACCGATGTGTTTCGCGAGCGTGTCGAGTATTCCGGCACGCTTCGTCAGAAACTGGCGCAGGCCCGCAAGCAAGGCATTGATGCGGTGCGGGCTGTCGAGCGAGAGATAGGGCCTAGCCATGATGTGGAGGTCGGTGTGGTGGTCGACCTGTTCCTGTCCTACCGCGCCGTGAAGGGCTGGGACGAGATGATAGCGCTGGGGCAGAAGATGTCGGCCCCGTTGGCGGCCACGGTCCTGGTGCAGGAACAGTTGGGGCTGGCCTTGAACCGGGCCAATCGTGGCGAAGCTGCTGAACGAATACTACTGGCGCTGATTGCGAGCCGCGGGCCGAGCAGTGAGACGTTCGGCATCCTCGGCCGTGTCTACAAAGACCGATGGGAGGCCGCGCTGAAGGCCGGCGAGAAGACACTCGCGCGAGGGCTACTTGAAAAAGCCATCGGTGCCTACCTCAAAGGCTTCGAAGCTGACTGGCGCGACGCCTACCCGGGGATTAACGCCGTGACGCTCATGGAACTCAAAGACCCGCCCGATCTCAGGCGCGAGCGTCTGATCCCGGTCGTCTCCTATGCTGTGGAGCGCCGTATGGCTTCCGGCAAGCCAGATTATTGGGACTATGCCACGCTAATGGAGCTGGCGGTGCTTGCCAAGGACCAGCAGAAAGCTGAGTCGGCGCTTGCCGACACGCTTGCTGCCGTGCGCGAGCCCTGGGAGCCGGAGACCACCGCCCGGAATCTCAGGCTGATCCGCGAAGCCCGCGAGAAGCGTCATGAAGCAGTGGCATGGGCAATGGAACTCGAGAATGAGCTAAGCCGTCGCGGAAAAACATAGATGATGCTATTCCCCAGGGCTCAGCCTTCGGGGAGCTTGGCGGTAAAGAAGGTGGCCCATGTGCAAATCCTCACGGGCAAATGTCAAATCATGAACAATGCGTGAGAGCACATCACCCGTGCCTGATTCAACTTCAGAAGTTTCCTGTGCGGTGGCTAGACCATGAGCAACATCCTGATCTCCTATCGGCGAGAGGATAGTGCCGATATCACTGGGCGTATCGATGACCGGCTTGTCCAACAGTTTGGGCGAGAGGCAGTGTTCAAAGATGTGGATTCGATTCCTCTGGGTGTCGATTTTCGCACGTATTTGGATGCACCGGTGGCCAAGTGCGATGTGTTCCTCGCCGTGATCGGGCGAAACTGGATGAAAGCCAAAGACCGCAAGGGCAAGTCCAGACTTGAAGACCCGGGTGATTTCGTTCGGATTGAAATCGAATCGGCGTTGAAGCGCCAGATTCCGGTGATTCCAGTGCTAGTGAGCGGGGCCTCAATCCCATCAGCTGATCGGCTACCGGCCAGCGTTCAAGATTTGTCTTACCGTAACGGGATTGAAGTACGCCCTGATCCCGATTTCCATCGGGACATGGACCGCCTGATCGAGTACCTCAAGCAACAGGTTCGTGGCCTGAGCGAGCCTCAGACGAAACCGGATAACCAATCCAAGCCGGTTCTCAAGGAGTTAAAACGAGGCGCCCCTGCCGCTTCAGTGGACATGGTAGAAGTACCCAAAGGGCCATTCCTGTATGGTGAGAACAACACTCGCGAGACCATCGATCATGACTATTGGATTGACCGGTATCCTGTCACGAACGAGAAGTATCGAGCCTTCATTCTGGCAGATGGCTATGCGAATCAGGCGTACTGCTCAGCAATAGGGTGGAAGTGGAAAACGACAAATAGCATCGCAGGTCCTCAATACTGGGATGATCCTCAATGGAACGAGGCCGATCATCCTGTCGTGGGAGTCAGCTACTACGAGGCAGAGGCCTACGCCACATGGGCAGGGAAACGCCTGCCGACTGAGGGGGAGTGGGAAAAGGCCGCACGGGGCGAGGACGGGCGCCAGTATCCCTGGGGAGAGGAATTTGATGAGAAGAGATGTAACGGTGAAAGGTCTGGCATTGGACATACGACCCCGGTGACCCAGTATCCCCCAAGGGGTGAGCCCCTATGGGTGCTATGACATGGCCGGGAACGTCTGGGACTGGTGTGCGAGTTGGTATGACGAAGAAGATAGCCAGCGCGTGATCCGGGGCGGTTCCTGGTTCAACTCACCGGGGAACCTGCGTGCATCGTTCCGGAATTGGATCGATGCCGACGACCGGTACTACTTCCTCGGCTTCCGTCTTGCCCAGGACATTGAGCCCTGACGCTTTGCTCTTTGCGTTTTGGCCATGTGCCTTGTCCAGGAGAAGCGGGAGGTCACAACAATGTCGCAGCTTATCGATGAGGCCTGCAGGTATTTAAGGGTAGCGGCCTTGCGGTGTGATGAGGCGAATAGACTACGGTTGTAGCCATGGCGTGATATTCATTTCCCAAACACAAGGAGGGCGATATGGCAAAGCGAGCGGTGCTCATCGGTATCAATCGGTATCAGATCCCCGGATCTGATCTTCGCGGGTGCGTGAATGACGTCAAAAATCTCGAACAAACACTCATCACATACTATGGATTCTCAGCCCAAGACATTACGTCCCTCACCGATCTGCAAGCGACGAAGAAGGCCATGCAGTCGGCGATTCAGAAACTGATCGCCCGCGGAAAGAAAGGCGACACCCTGCTTCTCCACTATTCAGGCCATGGGTCGAACGTGCCAGATGATAATGGTGATGAAGCGGATCATCGAGACGAAATTCTCTGTCCGACTAATCTCGATTGGAACGATCCACTACGCGACGACTGGCTCCGCAAGGCCTTCAATAAACTTCGAGCGGGCGTGAACTTCACGGTGATCATGGACTGCTGCCACTCAGGATCCAATACTCGTGCGTTCACTCCGCCGGATGCTCCCATTAAAGAACGATTCCTCCCTTGCCCGTTGGATCTGATGGCCACCGAATCCGGCAGGAAGCTGCGAGGAACGCTTCGCGGTCAGCTGGGAAAGGCTCCCCGAGGACGCAAGAGAAAGAGCGATATCGTCCACGCCGATATTCGAGAGATGCTGATCACCGGCTGCCGTG
>JBDTSF010000367.1:0-21365 GCA_039931295.1 Nitrospirota bacterium
GCATTGTTGACGAAGACTTCTACTGCAACCGCCGATACGCCGATACGCCGCTACGACAAGCCTACATACCGCGATGGTGTGTTCCTCCTTCCTAGCCAATGGCGTCGTTTTCTGGGGGAAGGTCAGAACCCCCAGCGCAGCATCACGACGGCAGAAGAAGGGAGCATCGGTAAACCAACAGACGTCCTCGATGTTGCTGCTCTTTTTGAGAAAACAGCTAACAGCATCCATCAAGGCTGGAGCGGCGCTGTGAGGACGACAGGAGCATACATCCGATCAATCCCTGCATTCGCTTTTATGGCCGCGACATCAAAATCGTCTATCCGAACAAAATCATTATTGCGAGAAGCATTTCTCTCTTGATATGAAGCCATATTATTCGTCACCGTATTATATTCCGCACGATGAAAATCAATCCCAATAGGCACTTGTTCAAGTAGATTGTTGGTAAGCTCGATCAGGCTGCTGCCCTCGTCTAGATACATGCCCGAAATAGGAAAGTCTCCAGCCCAGGGCGAACGTGCAATATTGAAAATATAATTTTCAACGATGCGGGTCCCTGGTTGCCGAGACAAGGTGTAGATCCCAGCTCCATCGGCTAGCAGGTTCATCACATGATGGATCCGATTTCGTTTGATCAGATTATTTCTCAGTGGCGTCTCGTTAAATGTCCATCCCCAGCCGACACTTATCCCGGTATATGGCATGTCGGCTAATTCGTTATTTTCAATCACGAGCCCTTCCGTGTAGCCCGCAAAAATACCAACACTGCTATGATAATCACGCCCGACTTTGGTTATAAGATTGTTCTTGATCACGTTGTCACGGCAGACCTGCGAAGGATCTATCGGTTGTTTTTCGAGATCCATCCCGATTGAAATACCAGAGGCGCTAATATTTTGGAAGGTATTGCCCACGAAGGCATTGTCACGAACACCTGACCAAAGAACGACGGCCGTTGCCCCGATATTGCGAAATACATTGCCTTCAAACCGTATGTTTTCGGCATTCTGGACATGGATTGCACCAGGAATCTGATACGTCTGCTTGGTTCCTTTAAAAATACTGTCCGCCTGGTTCGTTGCGAATCCTTCCTCACTTGGCGCAAGCCAGGTCGAGTGCTCAAAAACAATTCCGCGAAAGTGAATATTTTCCACAGGAGCATTCGGAGTGCCTTGGAACCGAAGAAGCTGGGGAAGCTTTGGCGCAATCGCGACCATGGTTGATGCATCCTCTTCGGCACGTGGCTTGTAGTAGACTTCATTGCTCGCGGCCCTCAAGTACCACTCACCCTCTGCATCCAAGAATTCAAAAGCATTCTCCAAATAGTAACTTTGGCCGTTCTTTCTGAGGTAATCGTGGCTACGGAATGCCTTTGTCCGATCCGGCTCCAATGGTATGACATAGGCCTCGGAACCGGTTAGAGACACGGATGCAAGCCGTAGGTTATTTTGGGTCCATTCCTTGTGAATGACCATTTCAACGCCGTGAACTTCTGAAAGATTCGGAATCTCTGAACTCGCCACAACGATGGTTCGATCTGACGTATCCCAGCGATGGAGCCTGTTAAAACTGCCCTCATTTGGAGTCCTAGCCCGAACTCGAGGCTGCCCATTGACATAGAGCTGACGGAATTGAAGTCCATGGGTGTTGGCCTTAAAAACACCATTCCCCGCATGGACCCACCCCAATATCCGCTGTCCACCAGTGACAACAGGGTGTTCCCCAGGATAAGCCATGTACGTCACGCGATAGCCCTGTTGACCCGAATCATGAGCCTGGAAAACAACCGGTTCCTTAAGCTCATACGTACCTTCTCTCAAATACACGACGATATCGCCAGTCATATTTTTATTGACGCTCCCGACCGCCTGTTTTGCCCTCTCCAGGGTCAAGAATGGCTCGTTGCTTGTCCCAAAACTGTTATCAGATCCACCCATGGAGAAAGGAGCGACATAGAAAACAGTTTGAACGTGGCCTTCATCTTCTGCCGTGTGACGCACAGGCGCACACCCTAGTGTTAATACAAGACAAAGAGACACGATGTTAATTGTATGTCCTTTCCATAAAACTCGCATACCTCAACTCCTATAACCTATTTCCCTAATCGGAGTTCCTACAATTAGCACTCTCAGTCTGTAGGCATCGCCGGCCTTCTCACCGGCTAAAATGGAAACATCCCAACGTGGAGAACTCGGCACACACAAGGGTGAAATCGAAAGAAGGCGCAGCTGGTCGGCTATGCTCTGAATCAACGCCTCCTCAAACGCATCGAAGAGATCTTCGTCCGGCTGTTGACGCCGACAGCCTTGAATGAGCCGCTCTTGGAAGCCGAGAGGTTCTGCACAAGCGCGCCCGAGATGCCACAGTCAGACTCAAAAGCATAAGAATTAATTTACAGCTAGCCTGTTCAGCAGACTGCTAACCCCGTCCTTTCCGAAGCTGCTCCGTGACCACCTCGTGCAAACAAGACGCAACTGCCTCATTCCCCTTCGAGGAATAGTGGTGCAGGGGCATGAGGCGCTCCGCAAAAGGAACTTTTGAGAGACATTCGGTAAGATCGATGTATTCAAGTCCAGCAGTCCGTAAGATCTGTGGGGCCAGAGCCTTGTACCCTGCTTGGTACTCTTCCTCACTCCAGCCCGGGAAATAGACCAGAATGGGGATGCTCCCATCGGCTCGTACCTTCTCCGTAAAGGCTCGGAAGATTTCTAGAGAAATCGCTTTCATGGCGACATCTGACACTTCCGGCCCCAGAGTCATATATTGTGGAAACCATGATTCCAACCACCGGAAAAGATAGGACCGAGCGCTAAACGTCCAATAGGGCCGATCCCATTCAAATGGAATGTACGACCGATCATACGTAATGTACGGCAGATCATTGATCGACCTGGCAGAGAAAATCTGTTCAGGATGAGGAAGAGGAGTGTTCACGAGCGTCAACTGCTCGTCCACCACAGCGAAGCGAGGCACCGCGAAAGCTGAAGAACCTTCCGGAAAGGTCAGAAAGGAATAGACCCCCATCGCTCGCCTCAAGTTATCGTCGATCATTCCAAAAATCACTACATCTGGATGCCAAGGTCGTACTTCTTTGATGTACCTGAGGTAGGCCTGCGCAATGCTATACCCCATGACCCCAAAGTTGAGGACCTGATAGTTCTTGCCGAGACGAAGTTCAAGCTGCCGTCCCCACGACTCGTCAAAGGAGACCTCTTCTGCAAAGGTATAGGAGTCGCCAACAAGTGCGACGCGAGTTGTTGCCTGCCGGTCAGCCAATACAGTTCCCACCTCCCGGCTTCTCAAGCCCTCCGCGCTGCTGAAGTAGGAGTGAGGGCCATCGTCCCTCCGTCGACTTGAACCAATGGTCCATCCCAAGAGGTTGTCATATATAGAAAAAGGTGCTTCCCCCAGATGGCTGCGAAACGTTTCCTTGTAGTATGCCACCACCTTCCCCCATTCCCGCGGATACAGATATCTGTCACTCAATACATCCCCAGTGGGAGTTTCCTTATAGAGTGCTCGAATAGTGCCCTCTCCCACCGTAGCAAGTATTAACACCGTCACAATATTCATAGAAACGGTCAACTTGAACACTCGGCGTCTTGCTCCATCGTCTTGGTAATATCGATAAATGATCGTAACGCCGGATGCCACCATCCCCAGCACAGTCACAGCGAACAGATACCCAGGCCGACTCTGGAGAAACGAAACAAAGCTTGGCTTGAGGGAGATCCCGTGGGCTGTTAGCACCATGAGCGCGAACGAGATCTCGAAGAGAAACAGCGCACTCGATAGGACAGCGTCCGCCATGGGTCCATTTCCTCCCACTGACTTTTGGTCCGGATGATAGCCGTGATCTTGATCGATGGGAAAATGTCTCATTTCATTCAGGATGTTGCGACGGCAGGCTGAGGGGGAGAACGCTTTGAGTCAGAGACGCGCTGCCGCGCGGAACTCGTCGTCGAGGCAGTAGGGACATCGGTTGAGTGGGTTAGAGCTTTCTCGCGAGCGCCTTGTGGAGGGCCTCCGCGACTATCTTGTTTTCGTATACACTTACAATCTCTCCGACCCCCTCGAAGAAGGGTACGCTGCGCTCATGATGATCACAATTATGTAGAGTCTCTCCAAGGAAATCTACTCCAACGGTTCAACGAATTACGCATTTTAGGCTGCACTCGGAAATAAACCGTCGCCACGGACTCGACGCCAAGCCACCTGGACAATGGTTCCATCGGTAACGAGCAACCTTAATTCGCAAAGTTTGACACAAGAGACTTATACAACTCGGCGTACCGTTGCGCTTGAAGCTGGAGCGGGTATTCGTCGAGAGCAACCCGGCGACAGTTTTCAGACAATATCTTGCGGTACTCAGGCGCGTTCATCATCTCCACAATGGTGGCCGCCAATGCGCTGACATCAAAGGCCGGCACCAACTGTCCGGTTATCCCAGGACGGACCATTTCCGGAGTCCCTCCTGAATTGAAACTGACCACCGGCACTCCGCAGGCCATGGCTTCCAATACAGTGTTCGCGAGATTATCCTGCAATGAAGGAAGAACGAACAGGTCCGCTGCACTGTAGACGGCAGAGAGCAATCGATCGTCATGGATGGAGTCAAGGTGGAGCCACGGTATGCGGCCATCTGCTTGCGATGGTTTTTGGCCCAGAGACACAAGCAACAGTTTATCGACACTCTTTGCACAATGTGGAAGTGCCTCAAGCAATAAGGAAAATCCCTTGCGACGATTGTCGACAACATCGGCCAGAAAGAACACGACCCTGGCCTCCTGTGGAATGCTCAGCAAGTCTCTCGAATAGGCCTTATCGCGTGGAGCAAATACGTCAAGGTCGAGTCCATAGGGAATCACATCTACCCTCATTCCCGACAGCAACGTGCTCTTCTGGGCCTCTTCCGCAAGCCACCGACTCGGTGTCACAATCCGAAGACGCCCATTCTTGCACGCCGTTAGTGCTTGATTCTTCCGCTCCCATACCGCGCGAGACAAATCCTGCTCACTGGTTGAACCGAGCTGTGGACAGAACCCGCAGGATTTCATAAAACGTCCACACTGATCGTCGTAGTGACAGCCTCCTGTGAACGCATTCATATCGTGCAAGGTCCATACTACCGGACTCACTGGAGTCCTCTGCGGGAAGAATGTGGTGTAGTCCAGCATTCCCGCAACCCAATGCAGATTGACCACATCACACTGCGGTATTTGAGCCAGCATCGTGCTTTGAAACCGAGACCGATCGTCACTAAACGCCTCGCACCACAAGGGACGCGAGGCACGGTATTGAGCAAAGTCTCGGGCGATAACCTCCCGGCGCATGCAGCCTTTCACACGTGCCACCAGCCCATGTGGTCGATCGAAACGAACGATCGTTTGATCAGGACAAGTTTTATCCATCACAAACATCGTCGAAGACCATCCGATGCGCTGGAGACCCTGGTGGAGACGATAGGCGGAGCGAGCCGCGCCACCCATCACATCTACCGAACTCAGATGAACAATTTTCATGTGTTCTTTCACCCCCCACCACCATGGATGCATTGCGGGGAAGGCCCGTGCTGGCCGTTCAGAAAGTCCGACACTTGATGGTTTGGTAGAGCTTATGGATCCACGGAAGATGAGCCTTGGCTTTCCTGAAAAGCCTGGCTTTCACCCCATACCTGAGTGAGAACATGACGGCTCGATAATAGTCAACAATATACGGAAGCGCAAACGCGGCCTTGACCCAAGGCGCAAGCGATAGGCGCTCCTTATAGATTGTATTCCAGCGATAGTAATACGTCTCCCATGCCATTTTCATCAGAGATCGTTTGAGGTCGGCCCATCGCGCCACATCCTGTCTCGCAAAGGACAATAGCCAGGGATCATCATCAAGAAACTTAAGAAACCTCCTTGTATCTTCCGCCAACACCTCGCACTTGAGCGACCACCCGACGCTCGCTTCATCTTGTTGCAACTGATACGCACACGCATTCGTAAATGCGATTGAGCGACCCAATGACAACTTAATCAGCACCGCGTCGTCACAATGTGTGCCTCCTGGGAATTCTGGATAGCCTCCGCAGGCTCGAATCTCTTCAGTCCTTGCCAGGATTGCTGTAAAGCTTTCAAATCCGATCGCCGTCCATCGGGCAATCAGTTGCTCACCCGAGATACAATGCGGGGCGTGATCCGGTGAGGTGCGCAAGATGTCCCCTGAGGCGTCCACATATTCCTGACGCGCGATGGCAGCGGCAATCTTCTGGTCCCGCTCAAGAATCGGAACGAGTTCCGAAACATAGTTGGGACTGATCGAGTCATCGTCTGGCATCCAGATGAAATACTTACCAGAGGCGGCCGCAACCAGCTGATTGTAGTGAGCCGGCAGGGTCACAATCGCCTGATTTTGCCGAAACACATACGCTCGATTGTAGTATTGCGCCACGAGATCTCGGACTGCAGCTCCATTGAGCCCATTGTCCGACACAAGCAGCTCGATATATGGGTAGTCCTGGTGCGCAACGGACTGCAATGCCCTTGGAAGGCAATTCAACCGTTTGTAGACCGGAATTCCGATGGTAACAAGTGGAGTCATGGTACTGCCGGGCCTCTCCAGGAACACGCTATCATTATAGAATTCATTGACACGTATCGAATCCTCTGAGATACGAATTGCTCAACTTCCTAGGCGGTTGGCGTCGCCTTGCGGCAGTCTCTCAATCGCTCCTCATCTTGATAACCTTGGCTGGTACGCCGGCTGCTATGAAGCCAGCCGGAACATCCTTGGTACGACAGAGCCGGCGCCAATCACCGCACCTTTCCCGATACGAACCCCGGACAACACAATCACGCCATAACCCCAACCAGGCTTCATCTTCGATGACGATCTCCCCTTTTGAAGTCAGCAGCTGCCAGCCAACCGACAAGCTCGCAATGAGGTGTCCGCGTCAGATAACGTATCTCTGCTCCCATCATGGTCATGACATCCATCCGGCTTGAGAAACAAAACACTCAACTGGCAGCAACGCGATGATTAGCGGCTCAGAATGTCTCTTCTTGGGACAATTGGAAGAAGCGGAAGAAGAGTGTGACCTCACTTAGAAACTATCCAATACCTGGATCGATTTCGAAAGCCTGGCGCTACAGAGATGTTTGACGATCGCAGCGGCTGCCTGCTCGACCGCCATTGCTCCCTGACGACCCATTGTCGTATTTGTTTGATCCGTCAGCAACTTAGGCGGTCTAACGATCAGGCTATGTATCAGCGGATGTTGGGCTGCGGCCCAATGAGCCAGACCCTCAACGGCAAATTTAGCCGTGACATAATGCGGCCATTCCGCGGGAAGATCCCGCACAAAAGCTGATGAGACAACGACATTCCACCCAGAGCGCTCGGATAAACAGCCGAGAAAAGTGGACATCGGCACACTGACCAGCGAGAGGCTCTTGCCTAGGAAATCCTGAAACCGCTCCAGCTTCTCCGGCACAAAAGACAGCGGGCGGATTGGCGGAGAAGCATTACATACAAGAAAATCGATTCCCTTATATTTCTCAAGAACATATTGACGTAGTGCCAGACACCATTGAATATCTGAAGCGTCACCCTGTGCCAATTCGATGAGACCGGATTCGTCGTGAAGGCTCGCCTGGATCTGCTCAGCCTCCACTTTACTTTGATGATAGTTCATCAGTACCGAGCACCCCTGCAAGGCGAGAGCCTGGCTGATTGCGGCCCCAAGACCGCGGCTTCCGCCGATAACCAACGCCACCTTCCCTTTAAGCAGTGCAGACCTCGTTAAGAACGTCGTGATCCCGACGATCGAAGGCTGCGGAGAATCCGGACGCACGAATGCCCAGATCTGAGCCGTCGCACAAAGCTGATCATCGGAAGAAAGTTCTCCGGTGGTGTGCAGTAAATCAAGCCTGTCGTCGAAACCTTTAATCTCAAGGGCGTAGGATAGCCGCCTACTCCGCGGTCTATCATCGGATTTGAAATCGAGCGCCAACTGCCAAAAGATTGCACGTTTCCCAGGGAGTTCCATCCCCACCACGAAGCTTGCCCACATCATCGCAGCTATCTGGGCCACTGTCACGCCCCTTGTAGATACCCCCCCAACGTTCCACAACCTTCTGACAGTCACTTGCCGATGGAGCATACATTCCGGTCACACGACTACCAACTACAAAATCTTCCCTGGTCCGGTCAGCGGCTTCTATACGACCTGAATATTCCGAAACAATAGTCTCTTGTAAGCATTCCTGCCAGGGAAGAAATGTAAACGTGGCTTTCATCATGAGACGTTCGGCGTCATAGATCTTTACCAAAGATTGTTGTATAGACGTCTCACTCACTTCGATGCGGTACGTGACTCCGACGGTCATGGGATTGCGAAATTCAAGAGCGACGCTTGCTAAAGCCATACTCTGCCGATACGGGAGGTGCCCAAGAGCGGCCAACGCGCCGAGAATACCGAACACGACGGGCTCGCCATAGGGCGTTGTATGCGCATACTCTTCCGATAGATGCAGTGGGTTCCTGTCGTGACTGGCTGCGCTGAACAGTTCCAGGTCCTGCTTCGTGAAGTATACGGTTGGCCTGTGCATCATTGAGGATCGACCTCCAGATAGCGGGGTAATCCTTGCGGCATTATCTCCGTCCTTTATTTATAAGGTAGGTCTTCAGCTCTCCGATATTTTTCAATTCTCCAAGCTCGTTGCCGTTAAACCGCACGCCAAATTCCTGCTCGATGCTGAACATCAGATTGATATGCGCAAAGGAATCCCACTTAGGGATATCGCGTGCCGATGTCTCATCAGTCAACGTCAACTGTTCGTCGTCGAACACTCGACGGAATACCCCTTCAACACGTTCATGCAACTCCATCAACGCCCTCCCAGGTTTCCACTGTCTTAATAAACTTGTTGATGATTAAACCTTTGGCAACCAGATCATAGCCCCAGATGGCGCGCCCTTCGATCCGACTCACCAGATCGAACCCAAGTTTGGCATACGCGTCTTCAGCCATCGAGTTTTTTTCGGTAGGACTATAGGTTCCTCGAAGCGAGGTGCAGCCAAGCTGCTCTGCGCGCCGACAAAGGTGCTCCATGATCGTCCCCTCGACAGTCCGCCCTATCACTCGACAGCTCATTAACCAGGTATCGATGTCCAGGATGGCGCCTTGCCGTAACGCAATCATCAGGGCGACCAGTCCGTGATCGGCAAAGCGGTCCCGCAGCCGAAGATAGAGATGCACGCAGTTTGGATCATTGACGAAACTCTCCAGTTGAGGCATTCCATGACGTCTCGTCGTGAGATTAAACTGATTCGTCTTGCCGATGAGCTGCGCGATCCGAGGCAAGTGAAATGCATCGAACGGTGCCACGATCGCTTGCATCTGAAGGCTCTGGTAAAATTCCTCAATAGAACCGGCATTCGTTTCAAGTTCACGGATCTGAGAACGGGCTCGATACTGTTCGGCACGTGCGGCATCTTCCGGCGTATAGGAACTGGCTTCAAATGAGAGACACTGTGACAGAGTCCTTGTGTAGTAGGAGGGATCCTCAGGAAGTGGGATCACCTCGACTTCGGGAACGAACTGCCTGACGGCATCGCGTTCAACAGGATTATCATCAACAAAAACCAGAGAATCCAACCCTATCCCCAGTTCTTGCGCTATCCTACGGATATTTTGAGGCTTCGCTTCCCAGTTGGCAATGAATACTGCGATATCATGACGCTTCAGGCGCATCTCCGGATGTTTCTCAAATGGTTGAATGGCATCTGTGTAGTTGTTCTTTGAGCAGACCGCGAGGATCACTCCCTTGTTCTTCAGCTTGAGGATATACTCCTGAAACGCCACGAACGCTTCACCGTCAACTCCGTTCCCTAGTTTGATTCCTGCTAACCCGTCCTCACCGATCACGCCACCCCATAACGTGTTGTCGAGATCAAGAACCAGACATTTCCGACTCACACCTAGGTCAGCCCCGATCACAGCGGCGGTGTGGCGAGCGAGCAACGGCACAGCCTGCAGAGCAACCGCTTGCTTTGCCAGATGCCAATAGCGGGGGTCGAACCATCTCGACTTCCCAATACACGACGATAACCGTTCGCAATCGACAATGGAAACCGTACTCCCTGCCTCTTCACCGAGCCGTGCGTTCACGGCCTGTGCCATCATGTATCGCCCCCCTGGAAGCCGTGCGGCAAGATGTCCCGTCGGCACCTCGCATGGCAGAGCGAAATTATGCTGGACGACCCTCGCCCTGGAGCGTTCTTTGACTGTTCGCCAGAGCTTCGTCCATCGGTATACCTCTGCTTGAATAGACTCATGCGGTGTGAGGCTGTGTTCCAGAAGCTGGAGATCTCCCTCGTGCACGGCAAGAACGACAAAGTCCGGATCGAAAGCATAGAGTTGACTCTTTGGGTCGATGATATCGTGCTCGTATTGTCCAAAATGACTTTCCATCATGTCGAGACTGATGCCGCGCCGGCTCGCTGCCAGAACAAGCATCTGACCCAATTGAGCCGTCGTATAACTCCCCAGCAGGGCGACTCTCGCCGATCGAAGGTTCGCCTTCGCCTTGATTTCCACCGCGTATCGCTGAATGAGTCGCGACGCGGCTTGCCATGACGTAAAGTCGTCGTCCGCATCCACGACCGCCAGCGCCCATTGACAGGCCTCGGAAATATTCCCAATCGCTTCGTAGCTTTTAGCAAGTTTCAGGCAGAGGGCAGCCTGTAGAGGGTGAGTATTGGCCTCCAGATAGGCCCGGATGGCTTCCTCAACCTTCCCCGCCTTGCGCAACTCGTCGCCATGGGCGACAAGAGATGAAAATTGGCTCGTGAGATGCTGTGCGTGTTCTGACATCATATTAGCGCGACTGCGTTTCTTTTACCTGCTGAACCCCGCTATCGGGTTTTCCATTCTCTTTTGTCTTTTGCACTTGAATCATTCGAGGCGCCTCCACAAAAACCGTAGCGCCGGCCGGAACATTCGTCATGACAACAGTATTGGGCCCAATTCGCGCTCCCTCGCCGATTATGACCTTGCCTATGATAACGGCTCCAGCGCCGATATCGACCCGATGCCCAAGCTTGGGCGCATCGCTAAACCGTTCCCACGTGACGGCTCCGATGGTCACATTCTGACGGATGATGCAGTCATCCCCGATCTCCGTCTTTGGATGAATGACAATACCGCTCTGATGCGCAATCCGGAATCTGCGTCCAATGACAGTGGTATGTGGAATTTCTATCCCGTAATGATTTCTTATATAACGCCACAGCACCCGGTACAGGAGTAACAAGCTCGAGCGAAGCAACCCCTCGCTTCGCTCCCATGCCCAAAAACCAAACCGATGAACCGCGACGGCCCGAAATCCTGGCTCAGTCCAATCCCGGTGGTTGGCGACCCAATCTTCTTGGATTTGCGTGAAGAGACTCTTGATGAGATGATACTGCTTCATGAAGCACTTCATAGATCTACGCTCAATGCCACTGCGCAACGTTAAAAAAATTCGCGCACACGATGTCTCGCGTGTAAGTCAGCCATCGACCCAAGAATTTCTGGCAGTACTCTCTCGCCAAATATCGATATCAACGAAGTTGAAACATACGGCAACCCATCAGCTAGCTCTCATTAAGCAAACTCGACCGTATATAGAGCACCGCTTCACCATCAAAAGGCGCCACAAATGTCTTTTTCCCACCACTAGAAGATATTTCATTTCTAATGGTTTGCTCGTTCTTGGGATCAAACCACTCCACGGCAAACGATGTGGACATGTCTGAAAGCTCTACCTCGACACACTGTCTTCCTTTGGACTGAGCCGGCAGATAAACAAGATATTCTTTTCCAAGGTTGACCAGGCAATATTTGGTTGAACAGAGGTCCGGGCGTGGCACCATTGCGGCCAGCCCAATCCTGTCTGCATATTTCCTGCTGTATCCAAGAGCCAATCGGGCTGAAAAGTCTGCCGGAACAGGGGGAATGTTCCAAGGAGATAATTTTGCGCCCCGTTCTTCATCGTGGTCCGTATAGGTATCCATATAAATCGGGTTCAATCCACGTGTGAAGGTCTTCCACACCCAGGAAGAGTCGCCTCCGACTCCCCAAATATGATCCGTATCGATAATGATGACTTTCCTACCGTCCGCGACCGGTGGGTCGTTCTTGTAATCGTCCCTGTTCGTGCTGGGTGAAATCCAGTCTGCCGGACTAGCGAATAGATCTCTGGTATCATCATAATCTCCCCCAAATCCACGGGTTGTCATCCCAACCGGATGCCGGAGGCCTAATTTCGATTCAAAAGATTTAATGTGGTTAATCATCGCATATTGCCAAGGCATTGAGTGCTGCGGTATTTCGTTGCCGACTTCATAGAGGACGTTTGGCAAATCATTCACGGTTGTTATAACTTTCTCGACGTACGCCTGCTGTATTCGTGTTATTGCGGGGATTTCCAAGGTATGCATCGCTTTGCCTTGCCCTGTTCCAGAGGGGTCTCCATCAATCCCGTTGACATTGTTGAGCGCATGAAACGGGTGATAGCTCCAGTCATCCGGAAACTCCGTGCCGCCTCGAAATAGCATGATTGAAACATACATCCCTCTCATCTCTGCTTCGCTGACACGCTGCCTAAGGCGATCGAAATATGCTTGATCGAAACGAGTAAGGTCGTAACGCAATCTTCCGTCCTGAGCCAATTCCGGCCCTACTCGCTGGAATGCAAGAGGGGCCACTTGGGGATAGCGCTTGGTCGGAAACTCATACACCCATAGTCGGATGAAGTTGTGGTGGAGCTTTTCAAGAAGATTGAGGTACTCAATGTAGCCGATCGCCCCCTTGTACGAACCCTTCCCTACGTCCTGAAAATTATTCCAGGTGTGCGACCCTGCCATATAAATGGCACGTTGGCTTCCATCTGTGAAATACCTGTTATTTTTAGGATGCGGCATCAGTGCACGATGTCCAGTGGGTCCAGAATTCACAGGAAGTTGCTGATGGCTGTTTATGCAACCACTCAAAAGCAGGGCCGTGCAGATAAGGATACCGGCAGGTGTGGTAAGTTTTTCAATCGACAGAAGCGGATTCATTTCAATTAGCCGTTGCTCTCACATGAGCGTCTTGACTGCGCAGCTGCATGATGGTCATGATGGCATTTCGATACTCTTCAGTCCATCGTTCACGAGTATGGTCCTTTCTCACGGATTCCCATGCGCGTCGCCCCATACTTTTCAGCTCTGCTGCTGGAAGACTGGCGACCGCGCGCACCGCTTGTTTTATGTCTTCAACCGAACATGATTTCAACATGACACCGAAGTCATCCACATCCACTCCACTCTCATAGTTGACAATGGGTATGAGACCCGCATGCATC
This sequence comes from Nitrospirota bacterium, assembly GCA_039931295.1. Lineage (GTDB taxonomy): Bacteria > Nitrospirota > Nitrospiria > Nitrospirales > Nitrospiraceae > Palsa-1315. The sequence continues at coordinate 13,380 of JBDTSF010000367.1, forward strand.
CCACCAATGACCGACCCACTCCTAGACTCAGAACACGAAGCGGAAAGGATACCAACACAGCCTTCGGTCAGATCCATAAATCGAGTGGTGCTGACATCAACCCACCCAACGAGGTGAATATTGGGAGTTTCATATAGCTCTCGGAAAAAGGCCCGCTCAAAATCCTTTTCTCCCTTTATGGGACCGCAGATCGTCAGATGGTACTCTGGCAGATCGGCAAAGGCTTCCAGGATCAAGTCCAATCCTTTATGGACAAGCCCCCCACTATTGAGCCATAGAAAATTTGTCCTGGCCTTCTCCCAATCTTTCTCTTCAGGCCAGGGATACTGTACGGGCGCAGCGACAGGAACAGGGAATATCCGCTTCCCAGCATATTTGAACGTACTGATGCTGAATCGATTCCCGTTCATCGTGGCATAGTCGGCATGTTCAATCCCAAGATTAGGCACCTCAAATCTCCAAGGCTTCAGTGTAACTCCGCGGCGTTGCTGCAGCTCCAGCAGTCGGCGCGACTCCGCGGCATTGTGAAATAGCATATGTGCTGTGTCGATATGGAGAACCTTGATGCAATCAGGATTCAACATCGAAGCAAGTCTTTCGAAATTCCGACGTGTGTCGACAAAGAAGGCATAGTCCCTTCGAGGCCAGAAATTGGTGTTGTGGTAATCGATGACATCAACGCCGTAGCCGAGATCCAGGAACGTCTGGGCCATCTGAAGCGCAACCCAATAATTGTGATGCTCCATAGGGATTGGCTGTCCTGGCGGCAACAGGAATCCACGGATCTGATGGGACAGTAGAACATAGCCCTGGTGAGGCTCTTCTGGTCCAAGAGAAACAACAGCCCGATTGATGACATCTTGGTTGAGACCATGCCGACTACTGATGACGGCTGCCCTAATCTTGCTCCCGAAAATATAGAGTTTAGAGGATTTGAATACGCGCACCAAACTCGTTGTATTGTGGTGATGTATCATTGAGAAGATTTTTTAGGAAGCCTTGGCCCGCCAGCTGAACCCGTCCACACAGGCTATCCACCCTCCATTTGCAATACAATGGGGATCGATATGGTGCATACCCGCTCGGTTCCAGCCTTTTCCACTCGCTTGCAGGAGGGGATTCGGGCTACACAGAGTTTCGTCATAAGACGTCGGCGTGAGCTTGGTGATTTCGAACGCGCGAACGGCAGTCCCATATTGTGGGAAACAGTCTTGAGCGAACCGCATGAGACGACCATCGAGAACAAGGACTCTTCCGGCGGGACGCGCAATGTGGGAGTCCCCTTTAACGATGGGACTTTTCGAATGCTCCGTCCATGGCCCTAGGAGATCGTCTGCCATATAGAGACGGAGGGTGTCGCTCTTTATTTCCGGATTCGTCTCGGCGAAAAGCCACCACTTGTCCTGATAACGAACGATGGAAGGATCGGCGAGTCTGCCTCTCCGCAATATTCCAACCAGCGACCACAGAATGGGAAAATTGAAGGCCTTGTAGAGTCGAAGCGCCCCCGCTCCCACGGTTTCAGGAATCATGTAATACTCATTCTTCCACTCAAAGACGTAGGGGTACGATATGTGAAATGGTTCAGCAAGCACAATATGTTGATACGTCCAATCCTTGGCATCGGTACTGGTTGCCCAACCAATTTCCCCTTTTCTTGAATCGAGATTGAACACTTCAAAGAACATATGCCAACGATCCGCGACTTGGATCATGAAGGGATCTGCAACGAACGCAGCCCGGCAATCCGATACATCCTCAGCTGTGAGCACAGGGTTCTCAATCCCAGGCATCGGCAGGAGCTGAAGAGGTGATGATCCGAAATGCATTCCTATAGACCACTTGTGCGCACCCGCAACCTTTGCAAGGTTCCTCTGCAATAGGAGATCTGATACCCTATGCCTGACTTGCCTGAAAGCCCGCCCTACCATGACTTATAATCTTTCCTCGGTTTCGACGACCGACTGTCTCCCGCGCCGGGAAAACACAAGAAGCGGACTCGACTCAGCTTTCACTTCTCATTACGGTCTTGAATCTAGAATCATATATTGCCTGTTCAAGACCCTCGGGAGTCCCGATGTCGACATAGCCCTGATTCGCAAACTGAACAGATTGCAATCGCAACCCCTTACGGAGTGCCGCCTGGAACACATGGCCCACCGACACTTCCGACCGGTTGTGAAAACTCTTATCTTTATTTTGAAAGATTGACGTCTCCAGATCGATCAGGTGCTCATGGAGAAACTCAGTAAATACCGGAGTCCACACCGCAATAATCCATCCATATCTAAGATGTGTATCAGGTGGTTTGATGACGAGAGAACCGATCTCACCCTTAGAGTTTACCTCGACCATGTCCATCGTCCAAGGACGTTCGACCGGGAACAATCCCAACACGACATCCGCTTCAGTGGCAGCCTGACGGTCGAGCAACTTTGTGAAGGCATCGTCTCCTTGGAATAGGATATCAGGAAATCCAAATGCCACGATCGAATGCCGGACAAACGGGTACGCTTGATCAAGGGTGTACGGGGTACCAAATGGCAGTCTCATCATCAAATATCCGAGATTCATATCGACTATAGCACCATCGCCAAAATACGTTGGAATATCCCACTTGCCTTCTCGCAAGATGAAGTAGGCTTGACGAATACCAGCCATTCGCATTTTTTCAAGCAAGTACTGCGACACTACCTTGGGCCGCATACCTTCACCGGATTCTACAGGTCGAAACCCGATCGGGTATAACTCCTTGCTGCAGGGCAACGGAGCAATCCTCGATCCCTGACCAGCCGCAGGAACCACTCCCACGATATCGCAGATGTTCTGGGCAGAGTTCGTCATGGGCATATGATACCAACGGGTATGAGGGAAACACCGATCATTGCTCTGGGGGCTTCTTCTGAACGGCGACGTCCATTCCAGACAGCACTCGCAAGACTTCCTTCCCGACCAGCCGATGGCCTTCGGTGTTGTAATGGTTGGATCGCCGAAACGGAAACTGTCCGACTGGATCTGGCAGCATGGCAAAAACCTGGTGGAGATCGATGAGCGGCAGTTGCAGGTCAGTGACCAGCCGAAGCACGCGATCTCGATTCTTGTTTGCAAGTTCAGGTTGACCGTACCGAGCGTATTCCGGAAGATAGACAAAGTACAGCCGCCCGCCCCATTCACGAACCATTGAGGTGGCCTCGACTAACACGCTTCGAAACTGGTTGATCTCCTCTTCCGTTACCTCGGAGGAGAAATACGTCCTGGTCGAACGAATTCTCGCCGCATCGTCCTGCTTGTATCCCGCATACCACAACGCCAGCGATTGTCGCACGTAGTGAAGTTTGATCGTCTCTTCGAAACCGACTCGCGGTCTCAGGTTCTGCCGCGCTCTCTCGATGTATTCCATCAGTGCCAGATCAATCTCGCCCTGCCGATCCAGAAGGTTTTGAGTCCAAGCGCCTGTCAGATACCGCCTCAAGAGCGGGCTCCACCGCTCATTTTCCATATCCTTCAAATCGTTACCTTCGTAATAGAACCACAGGACGATCTTGGGTCGGAAGCGCTGCGCATATTCCTTCAAGGAGGCCAACATTAACAGGGGGCCGTTGGAGTCCATACCGAGATTCAGCGTCCCGGGGTGGTGAGCGCGGATGACCCCGACGAAACTGTCCTCCGACGGCACGCAGGCCCCGTGGGTGAACGAATCTCCCACCGCCACGATTTCAAGTTGTTGATTTTTCCATAGGCCAGGGGGATTATGAAATCCATGCTCGTCGCTTTTGTACGTGATGTACTCCCCGCTCTCATTACAGAAGACGGTCATCACGTTGGAGAGCCCTCCAAGCGGCAAGGTCTCTGCGTCGTCGATCAAAAGGGCCCGATGACCATTCGAACCAGGGTTCCATTGGAGTGTATTCTGGGGGACCACCGCTGGATAGGCGGAGACGCCTTGTCGTGCGAGATCCTTAATCACCTGCAATTTATCTCGGCGGTCGAACGTCGGATTGTCTTTGGAATTCTGCTCCAGCCGCGCCTGGGCCGATTCCGGAGTGTGATCGTTCGGAAAGATGAGCCACCGCGTCGCCTCGAAGTTCGCACGGCCAGAAGCCACCACGGCAAGGACGAGCTCACAGGCGTATACCGCGAGCAGCGTGGACAGAACGACGAACGCGAGGTTGATCTTCACGGACGCATTCAGCCATCGCGTCGCGAACAAACCCAGTGCGACTACGCCGACAAGGGCATAGTGCAGGGCCATCCCATGAACAGATACAAGGAAGATCAGAATCAATGCCAGGGCTGCGCCGGTCCCGAGCAAGATCCCATCAGCCAGGCGTTCAATTGCTTTCATCGACAACACTCCGCAACGTGCTTCATGAGATTAATGTGTCACAGCGATCTTGGCATGACTCGGTCCACATCCGCCAGCGTTCGTTGCGGCGCACGATCGAGTTATCCACATCAGAACAGGACTTTTGATCTCTGGCAAAATCCCAACCGAGAACGGCAACAGCCCCCTGTAGCTGCGATCGACCAGAGATAGGCCAGGATGTCCCTGGAGCCCGGGAACAATTGAGTTCGCATAGTGGGCAAGACGGAACAGAACTCGATTACATAACCTAATGTCATGCATGATAAGGACAGCCTTTACGATTTGACGGCCTTGCGGTGAGCACTATACCACTCGACGGTGCGGAGTAACCCGACCTCAGGGGAAGTCGTGGCGCGCCATCCAAGTCTTGCCTGAGATTCAGCTATATTGGCGACACGCAGCGGTTCAAGAGGTCTGTCAGGGAAGGCTCCGAACAAGGGCTGCACGGAAGAATTCATGATCGCGACCAGCTGTTCGACGACAGCACGAACCGACATCAGCCTACCGGACCCCAAATCGAGCGTACACCCGTCGATGTTCGGGCGCTCTGCAGCGGCAAGAAACCCCTCTGTCACGTCATCCACATAAATCCAATCTGCTTGCCATTGTCCGCTGGACAACTGCGGAGCGTCCCCTTCCAGCAAAGACAAAATAATCGATGGAATCAGTTTTCGACTATCTTGTGCCGGCCCGTAGGTCATATAGGGACGGAGAATGACGGTCGGCGTGCCATAGAGCGCATGAAACATGCGCCCATAGCCGCTCGCCGCCCACTTTGCCGCCGCATAAGGAGAAACAGGCGTCGCTTCGGCATGGCTCGCTTCCGGCTCGGTCAACGACCCGGTTAAGATAAGACGCCGACAGCCGGTTTCGGTGACTGCCGTAAGCAAGTTCACAGTGCTCACTAGAAGGCTGTGAAACGTCGGAAGCACAAGCTCGCGAGCAGGACTCGCGCCGACGGATCCGGCCAGATGATAGATCACGTCCGGCTTGAGCGCAGCAAGCAGATCCCGTGTTGCCGTCATATCCGCCAGATCCGTCTGCCACCATCGGAGTCCCGATCCCTGCTGCGCCCTCGTCGCGCGTGAGGTCGCGTGCACCTCCGCGCCGAGTTCCACCAGCCGGCGACAGAGATGGCTTCCCAGAAACCCGCTCCCACCGGTCACGAGCACCTTCTGTTGGGGCCAATATGTCGTACTCATTCTCGCTCAAATGGGAGGCTGTCTTAGCGTGAAGACATATTGCGATCGCGTGGCTGATAGATCAGCTCACCGGCTTCGCCCGTGCCATCGTCGTACATCGCAACAAGGTTGTCGGGAATACGAGAAAAGTCACTGCCGCGGAGATAGTCTCTCATCGTCGTGCCGGTACATTCCTCATCGACCCTTGGAGCTCCCCGCTTCGCTGCCACATCGTCCAAATGAACCACCCTGAAATCAATGCTGAATCTGGTCTTGCCGGAGGTATTAGGGACACTAGAGTGCATTTGCGCTCCGGAAAAAAATACTATCCCCCCGGCCGGAACGATGAGGCGAATCTGGGGATCAAGCTCAAGCGATTCGGTCGACTTAGGCAACGGTCTGGGATCGTCTTTCAAAAACTTGGCGACATGGGCACCGCGGTTTTGTTGATTCCATAGATAATAGTTGTATCCCTTTGAGCTATTTTTCACAGGACGATTCCAATACTGCGGATGGAATGCCATTGCGTTGTCCGACTGAATGTCATAGATCGGAATCCACCAATTGACCTGGCAGGGAGGCGCGGAATACCAGGTGTCACGGTGTGGATGCCAGGCATAGGCAATGCCGGTCGTCAAATAATCGTCGCTGGTGGAGCTGCGCATTTTCGGAACGTCAAAATACGTTTTTTCGAGATCACAACCCATTTCCACGAACATGTCCTGAATGAGCCGCTTGGATTCCGGGTGATGAATGAATCCCGGTTTCAGCTTCAACAGGATGTCGGCGTATTGCTCGACGGACAATTGATGCTGGGCCGTTTCTGGATCCAGCGATCCAAATGCCTCCTCAATGAGTTTTCGAGCAAATGCGATAAACGCCAGCGTACTCTTGCGTGGCAAGTACACCAGCAATTGTCCTTCGAACAGAAGCTGTCTTCTTCGATCATCGGAAAACGGAGGATCATAATAGATAGTATTGTTCATGATGCCCTCTCCACTATGTGTTACCTGGCCTCCGACATTTGCCAAGTATTCGTCCACCCGTCTACTAAAAGATACCCCCTGTGCGGCATGGATCAGGCTTCCACTCTGTTTGCGCCCCTCTCAAGAAGTGGACGCAAACGAGGCCTCAAATGCCTCTGAGAGTCTTTTAAGCGCCAAAGCAGCGCTTCTACTGTCTAAAATTTTTGGCGGACCGAACGGCGTGTTATTGACGTCTACGACGTACGCTTTCCGGTCATCGACATCTCTCAGGACGTCCAGTTCACCATAGTCCAAACCTAGCTCATGACACAACTGCAAGAGCATGCCGACCTCATTGGCCGATAGCAAGTCCGATACTTCGCAGATCTCTGCTGAAGTATTATCAACGCCGAAGCCGAATCTCCGTCCTACAGGTCGCACGACACGGTAGCAAAATGGAATCGTTTCACCAAAGACCGGCACACGAATGTCTTCAACGAACTGCCCATCTCGTGAATTATTGACGACCTTTTGGTATACCGCGTCTTCATATACCGCATCAATGGGACACTGAATAATCCTACCGTCGTGAGTCGCGTTGTCGTTCGATTTCTTCACACATCGTCCCGTGAACTCTCGGGGGTTTACCGCTAATGAATATCCGAATACGGCGTGATGAACTTCTTCAACTTTTCTCTTGGAAATATCCCGGCTCCGAAGGTTCAGCACCGGCTGTCGACGGTTCAAGTCTTCCAAGACCGCATTGGGCAGACGAAAGGTGCAATCTTCCCAATTAATAATCAGATCAGCTTTCCTCTCCACGTCATCGGTGATTCGATAACCGAGAACATGGCATAACTTATACAAAACAGCATCTGGTTCAGGCTTGTGAGGGAACGTGAGGACGGATTTCGATTTACACCCGTTTGCCAGATATGCCAACAAAAATCGCGCCTTTAACGATAGGACTCGTAGAGCGGGCCTAGCACAACTTCTGTCAATCCATTTAGGTGCCGCTAGGAGCCATTCGCCTGCAGATTTGGACAATCGAAGAGGCTTTTTGATGACTTCCGGGATGGCCGATCTTATGGCATCTGTGAACTTTTGTACGAACAACATTGTTGATGATACCCCGCCGTCCGACTACCCATTCAGCTCTTGCCCAGGTACCGGTTTCAAGAGCGAATGTTCCATCAAGGCCGAAGCAGCCTGAGCGAGTGTCTGGAAAGGTACATTTGAACGCTCTGCAATGTCCAGCAATGAGTGGCGACCGTCTGAGAGATTGAGCACCCAGAGGAGCGCCATTTCCATAGACTTCTCCCCTGCCTGACCTCCAATGGCACGATAGAGACCTCGCTTCCCCAACTGCGGTTCGCAATGAGGATTCTGGTTGAGATAGGTCTTGTTCTGCTCGAGAACGTCCACCGCGGCCTGACAATAGCTCAATGATTCGGCAAGAGACTGCGATGTTACA
>JBDTSF010000368.1:0-11004 GCA_039931295.1 Nitrospirota bacterium
CTAGCCTCCTGTATCCACCTATCGAATTCTTCTGGCGAGACTGTCATTGGACGTTGAGATTGTAGCATCGCACTGGTCCCTCGAGACGGCTCTCATTCGGTTCTCCCAAGCAACGACTTGACGATCACACCGATCGCAAAGCCTCAGAAGTGCCCGCCCAATACACCAATGCATCGCCTGCCAAAATAGAACCTGGACTCGTCCAAGGGAGCTAGGTCACAACAGCAGCGCCTTCACACGCTCAGCTGTTGGAGGACGGTTTTCGCCTCAATCAAGTCGCGGTTGTCGACGCTCTCGGTGAATCGGGAGTATACAGAACTTAAGATGCGTTTGGCCTCATCCAATTTATTGAGTTTCGTCCAGCGCTTACGGCAGTGAATAGGTCAAGTTCGGCCAATGTGCGCTTCCATAGATCTCTCCCTCTCTCTGTTCTTCAATATAGATACCGGCGACGAACGGCGTCGTCCCTGTAATGCCTTTGAATCCACCCCTTCCCCATACCCATGTCATCTCGCCTTTGCACTCGCCTGTCTTTCCAGAACATCGAATTTCTCCGTACGCAAGGTCCTTGCCTTGATGGGCCCTCAAGATGCAGAGGATCGTCTTCCGTTCCTCGACATTCTTACTGATATAGAGAATCGCCTGACAATCCATTTTGGTTTTATGGACTTGCGCCGGTTCCGAACCTTCGGGAAGGTGCTTCACGAGGATGGTCCCGGTAAGAGTGCCGCTAAAGACTCTGTCCCCATCCCCTAGATCATCAATCACGCCTTTTCCTTTCCAGCTCACAGTCGCATGGCCCGCGTCGATGGTTTTTGCCTCGGTCTCGTAGAAGGGTCCCATGCTCAAGACGAGGAGGGTGATTATCAGGATGATGGATGATTTGAATCGCATGACGACTCCCTTCATATAGACGGCACCGTCAGTCCCAGTGTGAAAGGGAAATAGAGCGCCGGTGTGTGAATGTCTATGTGCCGGACCGTGGCCAACTTAAGCTCATATGCCATCCCTATTTTTTTGAACAGCGAAGGTCTGCCTTCTGAATCTCTGCGATTTTCTGATCATCGAACGGGATAGGAGCACACCCGTGTCCCTTTTCACACACGAAGTCGAACCTTGCCGCCGGTTGATGACAACTTAAACACGTGACTCCTTGGGAACGATTCACAACTTGCTCTCCTCGATCTGCGATCTTGGTCCCTTCCTTGGAGACGTCCAGATGGAAAAACTCCCAGCCGTTCGTGTTGGAGAACTTTTCGCGCGGATGCTTCACCATGGCTTCAAACGGAATCAGCTGGAGGATGGTGCCAACCGGATACTCCTTGTCCGGCACACTGTCTCGAAAGATGCGCATCGCCTCTTTCAACTTCTGCGGATCAGAGTGCTTAAAATACGTATTTCTGACTTTTGGCCAGTCCAGGATGCAGCCAAAAGTCTGTTCTGAAATCGTAATATCTTGAGCCGATGCGCCGGACAACATCGAAAGGCCAAGCCCGACTGCGAGCAGGGCCTGTGTACATATCCGAACAGAAATTTGACACCCGACCTTGATGAAGTTACTCATGTTGTGTTCTCCTCTCTTGCTTTTCCGAGCCTCACTCTCTGCATCGGTTTACAGACAGCGTTCGGGTCAGTTCATTGTGAGCACCACGCGGAACCGCGCTTTGCCGCTCAACATGCGCTCGTACCCGACAGCGGCTTGTTCGAGCGGGAGCGTCTCAATCATGGCGCGAATCCCTGTTCGAGCGCAAAAGGTCAACGTGTCTTCAGAATCTCGAGCGGTGCCTGATGGCCACCCTTGAATGGACCGGCGACTCAGGAGGAGTTGGAAGGGTGTCGCGCTGATGGGGTCCGTCGAGGCCCCGACCACAAGCAGTTGCCCGCCAACCGCAAGCCCGTCAATGAGCGGCGACATGGCCTTACCATCTGGAACGGTGGCAAGAATGACCGAAGCGCCACCAAGACTCATAAGTTCTTTGGCGACGTTTTCGGAATCTATGTCGAGGTAGCGGACGGCGCCGAGTTTCAGTGCGAGGGGCTCCTTATCTTTGCCTCGACCGATGGCCACTGTGTGAAATCCCATTCTGCTGGCAAACTGGAGACCAAGGTGGCCGAGTCCGCCAATGCCTTGGACAGCCACCACATCTCCTGCGACTGCCCGACTATGCCTCAGACTATTGAACGTCGTGACTCCCGCACACAAAAGGGGAGCCGCTTCTACTGGCGAAAGAGTGTCCGGAATCGCCGCCACAGCTTCGTTTCTGGCAATCATGTACTGGGCATACCCGCCGTCTTCATGCACTCCGGTCACTTGGAAGTTCCGACAACCCATGAAATCGCCTCGCCGACAAGGATCGCATTGAAAACAATGTCCACCATGCCAGCCTACGCCTACCCGCTGACCCTTTTTCCAGGCTGTAACACCCACGCCAATTTCATCGACAACACCGGCGACCTCATGCCCCGTGACTCGCGGATATTGCAGACCTGGCCAAATCCCCTCCTTCACGACCACGTCACTATGACAAATCCCACAGGCTTGCACTTTAATGCGGACCTGGCTTGCTCCGGGTACTGGCACCTCTCGTTTAATCACTTCGAATGGCCCTCTCGGTGAACGAATTTGAATCGCCGTCATGTCAGACATGTCACACTCCCTCGGGCTAAAGGATCATACTGTCGTAAGGCCTAATCCACAGAAAGAACGATGTTTGTGAATCGCCACAATCGTCATTGGAAATCAGTTGATGTAGCTTCAGAAGCTGGAACACAAAACACAGAATCGTTACTGACACTTGGGTGTCGTCGGCTGGGGCGTGGCATCCATCTCACCTGGTTTATAGTGCGTCTGTCCTCCGCCATGGCCTGCGTGTTCTCCCTTTTGATCTGTGTCGAATTCAGCAACGGCCACATGCTTCAGCCAGTAACCTTCCTCGCCTTTCGCGCCATGCATGGACGTATCTCCGGTAGCGGGCGTATTGGTCCGATGGAAATGGTTAAAGCCTGTCTTCCCACGATCGGGTTGCGATTCGGCACAAAACCGGCCTTTAACGCCTTGACCTACCCACTGTAATGCGGCAGCGGGATCACTCACGGGCTTGTCGAACATCATGAACTGAACCCGGCCGTTACCTTCATCCAGCCACAGATGGTTGGGCGGATTCGGCTGGACAGGCTCAAAGGTATAGGCTTTTAGGAAAGCCTGACCGACACTATTGGCGACTTCTGGCGAAGGAGCATTTCCTTCTCCGGCATGACTGCTGCTAACCCATATGCTGCCGAGAATCAATATTGTGGCCCAGGTCTTGATATACATGGCGAAACCTCCTTAGGAATGTTGGGTGTTAACGATCTGACTACTCTCACCGGTTCTGTCATCTCAGCATAAGTAACAACAAACTCATCGTAGGTACCCGAACACGTTCGGTGCATTCTTCTCCTCTGCGTGTCACCGCCCAGCCATCTCGAGCAGACCCTCGATCTTCGTGTCGAGATCTCTGGCCACCAAAAGCGCTGCCTGACTCCCGTAGGGAGCGATCAGGCTCGCCATCGAGTCGTAAGACAAATGCACTCCATCAGCGCGCTCATCGACGAGAATCGTTACCGGTGCGTATGATGCTGCGTCAGGAACGGTCTTCGCCATCTCCTTCATGATGATTGGATTACCCACGATGAGCCGGAGGATCTTCGGCCCTTGTCCGTCTCGTTCCTTACGCAGGACTTCGCCGGCGTCATACCGAACGAACTCCATCAAAGCTGAGGATCCGATCGCCCCTTGAACCACTTCTTCCAGATCGGCCACGGTGGTTGCCCCGACGATCGCTTTGTGGAACGCATTCATATCTGGACGGCCTATGGTTGCCGTAAGCTTTCCCACAATCTCCTCGAAAGGCTTCGACGAGACAACGCTGACTCTTCGAACAGGGATCTCTATCGTCGTCATTTTTCTCGCTCCCGCTTCTGTGGTCATGCAACCGTGGTGCGAAGATCCTCCGACCCCTGCACAGCGGCTGACTTGGGGGGCACAGCTCGTTCGTGAACATGCGCGGCGGGGGTGCGGTCGATCAGGAGGCTGAGCAACTCAGGCCGGCTGTAGTGGCCGCGCGAGTCCATCAACTGCTTCCGCTTGTCGATCAGCATGAAGTCGAGGTCGGCGATGACAACGCCTTCGCCCCTGCGGATCGGTTCGCCGATCAAGGCTCCATCGGGTGCCACGATCGCCGTAAAGCAACCACCGCTGATCGGGCCGATGCTGCAGCCTGTATCCTTCATGATTTGCGCCTGCTGATCGGCCTCCAACCAGGCCGTCGCACAGACGACGAAACACCCAGACTCCAGTGCATGCTGCCGGATGTTGATTTCCGTCTGCTGGGCAAACAGGTCACCGAAAATGGAACCCGGATACATGGCTGAGTGGATCTGCTCGCCGTCGGCCATCATCGCGTATCGTGCCAGAGGGTTGTAGTGCTCCCAGCATGCGAGCTGGCCAATGCGGCCGACTTCGCTGTTGACGGCACGAAGACCTGAGCCGTCTCCCTGACCCCAGATCATGCGCTCATGATAGGTGGGTGAAATCTTGCGGCGTCTCTGGATCAAGGCGCCGTCGGCATCAAAGAGAAGCTGAGTGTTGTACAGGCTTCCGCCGTCACGCTCGTTCACCCCAATGGACACGACGACTCCCGCCTCCTTGGCAGCTTCGCTAATGGCATCCGTGGCAGAGGACGGCACTGTGACGGCCTGGTCGAGCAGCTTCCGCTGCTCGGGTCCGGCGATGTTCTGAAAAGGAGACTGGACGAAAGAAAAGTAGGGATAGTACGGGACCACGGTCTCCGGGAATGTGACGAACTGCACCCCCTGCCGGCCGAGTTCGTGGATCTTCCGCACGACCTTGTCGACCGTTCCCTCGCGGCTATAGAGCACGGGACTCAGCTGGACCGCGGCGGCTTTGACGATTCTCATTGAGATTGCCTTCGCCTGACGCTGTTCTGCTGTAACGCTACTATCCATTTTCACCTCGCTCTAAATCCTCAAATTAGCGTTCACCCATTTTCGGTTTGCAGCAAAGTCTCCGTGACCATCACTCAGGGGGAGACGCTCCCTTAGGTATGGTGAACGTCACTGTCTTGGACAAACCGGGGACGCCCTGATGGATGGCATTCACCAATTCGATCCGAATCTTGTGTGGGCCGGGCGGCAAAAAGGCTACGTCGATCGGGTTATTACTAAAGTCCGCCCAAAACCAAGGCAGGTCGTCCACGTGAATGTGCAGATGTCCAACCCGTGGAGATGCGTTAAGGGCGTCTTTCCCTAACACCGGTCCGATGTGCACGTTCTCCACCCGCCACGGGATCCAGACGATGCCCTTAGCAAGCAGGTCAGGAACTGGGGGCTCCACGATCAGTTGGGCTGGAGGCTCGTTAGTCGGTATAGATGTTTGGGCCCGGGCCGCGACCACACCGGATACCATTGCAACTGTAAACAGCAAGAAAGCAATTCGTTTCATAAAGTCTCCTTTAAAGGTTGTTGGTTCAATAATGTGATCGGACAATCTCCATTGCTTCCTTCCGTCACAAGTGCAACATAATCACAGGCCTATCGGCCAATCTATTGGACGATGGTATCGGTCGATACTTTCGTAACAATCTTCGTGACGAGCCGATTCACACTACGTTTCCATGAACGCGTCAGGCAAAGCGTGGGGTAAAACGCCGTCCTGCTCTACTTTCAGGAACTTGCCACGGACGCACCTCCCTTAGCGGAAAGCCATTCAGCCGATTTCAGGCGGATTCAAATAGATCGGCTGCTCATTGCATAGGCTTCGCTTAACTTCCCTGGTGAAATCGTCCGCAAGCACTTCTTCCTTACTAGCCTCAATGCCAATCAGGCCGGCTTCCGCAACCTGCCGCGGGTTGATCTTCTTCATCTCATAGCCTTTGGTCATGTCGGTGTCCATGAAGCTGACATGAAGGCCGAGCACTAAGGTCTTCTGCTTTCGTAGTTCGATGCGCAAGGCATTGGTAAAGCTCCACGCCGCTGACTTCGAGGCCGAATACGCTGCTAGCACAGGACGCGCATGCCAACTAGCATCCGATAGAACATTGATGATTGCTCCACCACCATTCTTGGAAAGGATTGGAGCAAATGCTTGGCTGACCATAATCGTGCCGTAGTAGTTCGTCTCGAACACTTCGCGCGTGATGTCAATCATGGCTGAATCCAGTGTGCTGCTCGTCAGACGAGCGATACCCGCGTTATTGATCAACATCGTAGTATCGCCGCACTGTTCCGCAGCGGTGGCAATCGAGACAGGATCGGTAACATCGAGTTTGATCTGTATGATTCCTGGCGCGTTGCCCTCAGTTGGACTGCGCACCCCGACGTAGACTTTCCTTGCCCCTCGTCTAAGAGCCTCCTGTGCAAATGCCAACCCCAGGCCGCGATTACCGCCAGTAATAAAGACCATGGAATCTTGAGTTGTCATCTTCAGTTCCCTCTCCTTGCTAAAAAGCCGTCCGTCGCGCGTTTCTGATTCATTCGGGTGCGATGACGTGCAGGAGTAGACCACGAGTGTGAAGGCGCGTCTATTAGACGATGGTATCGATCGGTGTGACCAACGTCGGCGGACGCGAACTCAATTGCTGTTCCTGCAAAGCGGCGGCAAGCATAGTACTACGGCACATCGACGGTAATAGTATGGCTGGCCGTGACACTTGAGTGGTCCTTGCTGGTAGTTTTCACTGTAATCTGATGCTCCCCTTTACTCATGCCCTTAACCATTCCGTGAAAACCCCTCTGATACTCATTGTCCACGAACACGTGGACATGTCCGACCTGCTCATTCTTGGTTGCCTGGTATTTCAGCTCAAAGCTGTCGCTGACTTTATCCCCGTTCTTGGGAGATGTAATCATAACCTTCTGTCCATCCTCAGTCGGTTTCTCCGCCGCAAAAACCAGCGCTCCACCGAGACAACCCACCAATACAATCCCCAATCCTATGAACCTGATACGCCCAATCATATACATCATGACCTCCTTGTTTGAACCGGCAGAATGAATGCAGCACCTTGGCATTCTCAAGAAATCTGTTCGCGGAGATCACGTTCGGCCTGCAACCAGTCCTCTTGTTCAGAGCCGTCTGCACCTCCTCGTCCAAGATAAAGTTCATAAGCACGCTGAGCAATCTCTTCTCGACCGGGCCCTTCACTCGGGGCGTTCCGGTCGGGAACTATTTTATTCACGGTGTTCTGGGATATGTCCTTTGCCATGATCACCTCCTCAATAATGAATACCATTCATGTCTGATGATTTGCATAACGGTCTTTGCTAGGGAGCGACATAACCACAGGCCTGCAGGCGAATCTATTAGACGATGGTATCGTCGATACTTTCGTATCGCCCGCAGCCATGACTGGACCATCGGCTCGTCACGATGCCGCAAGTGCGGAATGTTGTGAAAAGCGCGTGATTCGATCACGTTGCCTTGCGTGTGGGGGAGGTGTGCTTTATCAGATTGTACGTAGCGGTTGGAGTCTCACGCTAGTGAAGGTCTGGGAGGAGAAGAGGCACACCGCCTTTGTCCCCGGCTCGACATCACTTCGCCTTTAGCTGCTCGACAGGGGAGAACCGATACAGAGTCTTATAGACCTTAGTGGGATGGGTAGCGCATACTGTGTCGGCGAGTTGCACCACTCCCGCGGGGGCTATGGGCTGATCGCAGACGCTGACGGAGATCGCGCCATGAATTCAGATACTCCAGAAATCGCAATTCCGTCAGACGTTCTTCAGAAATGGCAGCAATTTATCGACCTCCTGGCAAACATTATGCACGTTCCTTCGGCGGTGGTGTGCAAACTCGAACCGCCGCACTACACGCATTACACTGTCATATCGTCCAGCAACTCGATTGGAAATCCTTTCCCGGTCGATGAGATCTTTTCTATGGATATTGGAACCTTTTGCGAGACCGTCATCAAAAGCCGTGCACCTCTACTTGTTGCTAACGGTTTAGAAGACGATCAGTGGAAGTCAGCCCCTGAGATGCGGGTGGGGATGGTCTCGTACTTGGGATTCCCTGTTTTCTGGCCTGATAAACGAGTGTTCGGAACCATCTGCGTTCTCGACAATAAAACGAATCGATACAGCGACCTCTACCAGGAGATCCTATTGCATTGCCGCGATGTCCTGCAAGGAGACCTGCAGACGCTGGCCCGCTTAGGTAATGAACTCGATGAGCAAAAAGCACATCTCAGCGAGCTGTTCGCGCGGGTTCCAGAGGCGGTTGTTTTGGCCGATCGCGACTGCAGGATTTTGCGTGTCAACCCGGGATTCACGAAGATCTTTGGGTTCACGGCGGAAGAAGCGATCGGTCAGCGAATCCAAGATCTTATTACGCCAGACGATCTTCAAGAGGAGGTTGAAAGCTTTAAGTATCGGATGGCCCAGACGGGAGAAGTATTCGTTGTTGAGACCTTCCGCAAACATAAGAATGGCACGTGTGTTCCAGTCTCCCTGATTTGCGTCCCGGTGTCATCCCATGGTAGCGGGGATACTGGTTACGTGATCTATCGCGATATGACAGAGACGAAGCGGCTTCAGGATGAGGAGCGGCGATACCACGAAATTCAGTTGGAGCTCGCGCACGCCAACCGCATCGCGACCATAGGGCAGCTATCCGCGTCGATTGCGCACGAGCTTAACCAACCGCTGACGGGGATCCTCACCAACTCCAGTACCTGCTTGCGCATGCTGACAGGCGATCCCCCAAACCTCGACGGCGCGCGCGAAACCGTGCGGCGCACGATGCGAGACGCTAACCGTGCGTCTGAAGTGATCACGCGATTGCGCGCACTCTTTCGCAAGAGAGAGGCCACAGCGGAATCGGTGGACCTCAATGAGTCGATACGAGAGGTGATTGAGCTGTCGCTTGGTGAACTTCAGAAAAGCCGGGTGATTGTGCGAACGGAACTCGCCGACGACCTTCCACTTGTCACAGGCGATCGTGTTCAGCTACAGCAGGTCGTCCTGAATCTGCTCCTGAATGCCCTGGATGCGATGATCGGCGTCAAAGATCGTCCTAGGCAATTGGTGGTTAGAGCCGAACGACGGGATGGCGAGTGTGTGTGCGTATCCGTGCAAGATTCCGGAGTCGGCTTCGAGCCTCACGCCGTGGACAAGCTTTTCGAGGCATTCTACACGACCAAGCAAGACGGTATGGGAATGGGTCTGTCCGTGAGCCGCTCCATTATCGAAAGTCATCATGGCCGTCTGTGGGCGGTGCCGAATGATGGATCAGGAGCTACGTTTTCATTTTCTATTCCATGTAGAACCGATACCAAAGTCCAATAGACGTTCCACATGGATAGGCGCATGCTTGTGTTATGAAGTCCCGCCAGGAAAAGAACGCCATCGAGCGTTCACGTGTGGCGGTAGTCGATGATGACGAATCCGTGCGCGAGTCGCTGCCCGATTTGCTGAGGGAGTTCGGCTTTGCAGTTCACGCGTTCTCATCTGCGGAAGAGTTCCTCGCATCCGATCGCGTTGGCGAAACCAAGTGTCTGATCCTTGACGTCGCCATGCCGGGCATGACTGGACTCGATCTCCAATGTGAATTGAAGAGTCGCGGACACAAGATCCCGATCATCTTCATCACCGCTCAGAAAGACGAGACTGTCCGTGCGCGAGCGTTCGAACAGGGAGCCGCGGAGTTCCTGCTGAAACCATTCAGCGATACGGCTCTGCTTGCGGCGCTGAATACAGCACTTAGAGTGACCTAAATGATTGCCCACTCCCACCCGACGAGGGATATAATACGACTTCAGCAAACCCACTTGGCCATGAGTGGTGGCACAACCATGTCGCCCGCAACACCCATCGTATTCGTCGTTGATGACGATATCTCCGTGCGCGAGTCCCTTGAACTGTTGATCCGCTGCGAAGGCTGGCAACCAGAGACATTCGCATTCGCACAGGAATTCCTCGACCATCCACGAGCGCTTGTTCCTAGCTGTCTCGTCCTGGATGTTTCCCTTCCTGGCCTGAACGGCCTCGACCTGCAAACTCGCATAGCGGCAGAACGGGTCGACATGCCGATCATCTTCATAACCGGGCATGGCGACGTACCCAGGACGGTCCAAGCCATGAAGGCTGGAGCGGTTGAATTCTTAACGAAACCATTTAATGATGAGGTGCTCTTGAGTGCCGTCCGGCAAGCCCTCGAACATAGTCGCCTCATTCTCGGTCACGAGGCGAAGATGCAGGCTCTCCGAGATTGTTATGCGTCACTGACTCCTCGCGAACGACAGGTCATGGCATTAGTGGTGACCGGCCTATTGAATAAACAGGTCGGAGGCGAACTCGGCATCAGCGAGATCACGGTGAAGGCACACCGAGGCAAGGTGATGCAAAAGATGAAGGCCGACTCTCTCCCCATTCTGGTAAAAATGTCCGCGAGACTCGGCCTCGATGCTACGCCGAAAGGCTGACCCTCCACTGCCCAGCGAGTTCATCAAGCAGAGCTTTGGCTGCGGTTGCTCATGAATGCAAGGAACTGGGACTCTGCTGATTCTCTCAATCAGCCTTATCTGCTACCATCCTGCTTCAGGACAGGACAAATCAGTATCATCTGAACCCTTCTCAGTAGCATCCTGTTGTGGTTTTTTGTGTGGTTAGGTTGGCTGAGGTTGCCCTGTCTGAAATTCGTAAACCGCAGGTCGTTCGTCCACATAAGCATGAAGCTTAGTGTCATTTAACCAAACAAACCAAATAACGGCCTGCTAGAGGTCGATGGCGACACCTGACCGTAAAAAGATCAACTGAAACGAGAGAGACGGCAATCCTAATGCACTCGCGACGGCTCGCACATAACTATCCGCTTGGGGCCGGTAGCGATCGACTCTGATCTGTACATCCTCAGCCGCCACCTCGTCTGTCTTATAGTCGGCAATCCAGACCCGGCCGTCAAGCCTGTAAATCAGGTCAATGACCCCTTCCATCGTCTGGCCCTCG
>JBDTSF010000369.1:0-17358 GCA_039931295.1 Nitrospirota bacterium
GGGCATGACGCAGGAGTGGGACATGAGAAAGCGAGGTGTGACATGTCCCAGAAGCAACCGAAGACGACATCAACGATCGCTCGTCCTGCAGTCAAACCAGAAGAGGACCCACTGGCGTATGAAATGTGGCTGACGGGAGAAGTGGACCATGGCCCGGTGGAAGAGCGGGCCGCTGCAGAAGAGCTCTTACGTGAAGAACTTCAACGTCGAGGACCCCAGAAGCGGTCGGGCAAGAAGAGACTGAAGAAGAACATGTCGAAATACCTTATTTAACTTACGGGTGGCCACGCCTCGATCCTAATTCGTCGAGGCATGGCAAGAACCGGAGGCTAGCCAGAGAAACCTACGATGAACACCACAGGCGAAACCAGTCTGAGCCCGGCCCAGTTAGATCAATTGTCAATCAACACGATCCGGTTCCTGTCGATTGATGCCGTGCAAAAAGCCAATAGCGGCCACCCGGGCCTGCCGCTTGGCGCGGCCCCGATGGCCTATGTCTTGTGGACCAGATTTCTTCGACATAATCCGACCCATCCGCACTGGTTCAATCGGGACCGATTCGTTCTGTCGGCAGGCCATGGGTCGATGCTGCTGTACAGCTTGCTATATCTCACGGGCTATGATTTGCCGCTCGAACACATCAAACAGTTTCGCCAATGGGGCAGCCTCACGCCGGGTCATCCCGAACGAGGGGTGACCCCCGGCGTAGAAACCACCACCGGTCCGCTCGGCCAAGGATTTGCCAATGCCGTCGGCATGGCGATCGCGGAAGCCCATCTCGCCACGCGCTACAACCGCACGGGTCACGACCTCGTCAATCATTATACATATGTGCTGGTGAGCGACGGCGACCTGATGGAAGGCGTGGCGGCGGAAGCCGCGTCGCTCGCGGGCCATTTGAAGCTGGGCAAACTGATCTGCCTCTACGATGACAACCACATCACGCTGTCCGCTGCGACTCAGTTGACCTTCACCGAAGACCGTGCCCAACGGTTCGGGGCCTATGGCTGGCACACGCAATCGATCGACGATGGCAACGACGTAGGCGCCATCGACTCCGCTATCCGCACGGCGCGGCAGGAGACGGACCATCCCTCACTGATTCTGGTGCGAACGCATATCGGCTACGGGTCGCCTCACAAGCAGGATACCTTTGCGGCGCATGGCTCCCCGTTGGGTGAGGAGGAAGTGACGCTGACGAAACAGAACCTCGGGTGGCCAGTCGGACCGCCATTTCTTGTGCCAGACGCGGTCGAGCAACATTGTCGCCAGGCCGTTCACCGTGGCCGACAAGCGGAAGTGGAATGGAACGAGAAGTTTGCGGCGTATGAACAGCAGTATCCCGAACTCGCCCGCGAACTGCGCCTGCTCATCACGGGAGAGCTGCCGCTAGACTGGGATACGAACATTCCGCAATTCCCTGCCGATGCTAAAGGCCTGGCCACTCGCGTCGCGTCAGGAACCATTCTGCAAGCGATCAGTCAGACACTCCCCGGCTTGATCGGCGGTTCGGCGGACTTGAATCCGTCCACGCATACGGAATTGCATGAGGCAGGCAACTTCGAGAACTCTGCGATGGCGGTCGGTGATCTACAAGGGTCGTCCGGTGGCGGATGGAGTTATGCTGGCCGTAATCTGCAGTTCGGGGTTCGCGAGCATGCGATGGGGGCGATCTTAAACGGCCTAGCCACCCACGGAGGCACCATTCCGTTTGGCGCCACGTTTCTCACATTTTCTGATTACATGCGGCCGCCGATTCGACTCGCCGCGTTGATGGGGATTCAGGTGCTCTATGTGTTTACGCATGACAGCTTGGCGCTGGGAGAGGACGGACCGACTCATCAATCCGTGGAGCAGATCGCTAGTCTGCGGGCCATTCCGCAGTTGCTGGTCATCCGACCCGCCGACGCCAACGAGACAGCGGTGGCATGGCGGGTGGCGATCGAAACTCGGGACCGGCCGATAGCCTTGATCCTGACGCGGCAGAACGTGCCGACGCTCAACCGGTCTGAATTTGCATCGGCGGACGGTCTCCGCCGCGGGGCCTACATCCTGGCCGATGCGTCGCAGGGTAACCCGCATGTGATTTTGATCGCCAGCGGATCGGAGGTTGGCCTCATCGTGGCGGCGCGACAGCTGTTGCAGGAGCGGAACATCACGGTGCGCCTCGTCTCCATGCCCTGTTGGGAATTGTTTGAAGCCCAATCCCAGGACTATCGCGACTCCGTGTTACTTCCGTCGGTCCATGCACGGCTTGCGGTTGAAGCGGGCGTGACGCAAGGGTGGCACCGATACGTGGGTGACCTGGGGGACGTGATCGGGGTGGACCGTTTTGGCACGTCAGCTCCAGGGCCGGTGGTCATGCGCGAGTACGGTTTCACCGTAGACCACGTCTACGAACGTGTCATGAAGTTACTGGACCGAAAACGTCGGGGTCCGTCATCAGATGCTCGTGGAGAAAGCCACGAAGGTGTGACGTAACGAGGGAGATCCACATGGATGCGTGATGGGATTGCAGCGAATCATGTGGGGGGAGTGCCTTGAAGAAACAATTGACTCAGGCGCTACGCGAGTCCGGACACTTCTGGAAGGAGTGAGTGAAAGATGGAAGGCAATACACCATGACGAACTACCAGTATGTGATCATCGGCGGCGGGATGACCGCAGCCGCCGCGGTGAATGGCATCCGCGAAGTCGATTCAACCGGCGGGATCGGGCTGATCAGCGCGGAACTGGATGCTCCGTACGACCGCCCACCTCTCTCGAAGGCGCTATGGAAGGGCACACCCTTGGACAGCATCTGGCGCAAGACGGAGAGCAAAGGGGTGACACTTCATCTGGGCCGTATCGTCAAAGAGATTGTTCCCAAGCAGAAACGTGTCGTGGACGACAAGGGAGACGTGTATACCTACCACAAGCTCTTGTTGGCTACGGGTGGTCGGCCACGGCGCCTTGCATTTGGCGATGACCAGATCATCTACTTCCGCACCCTGCCGGATTACCGGCGTCTTCGCGCCCTTACCGAAACGGGTCGACGGTTTGCCGTGATCGGTGGCGGGTTTATCGGTTCGGAGATCGCTGCGGCGCTGGCCCTGAACGGGAAAGAAGTGGTGATGATTTTTCCCGGCAAAGATATTGGAGATCGCGTCTTCCCGCGTCCGCTCGCTCAGTTTGTGTCCAGCTTATACAGGCAAAAGGGTATTGAGGTGTTGGCGGAAGAAAAGATTATCGGCTTGGACACTCGCGGGAAGCAGCGTGTCTTGAAAACGAGTACGAACCGGGAAATCGTGGTGGACGGCGTGGTGGCGGGAGTCGGCATCGAGCCAAACGTTGAGCTGGCCAAAGCAGCAGGGCTCGCGGTTGAAAATGGAATCATTGTGGACGAGTTCCTCCGCACCAGTCATTCCGATGTCCATGCAGCAGGAGACGTGGCCGAGTTTCACAACCCTGCATTAGGGAAACGCCTCCGAGTCGAACACGAGGACAACGCCAACTCGATGGGACGACTGGCGGGCCGGAACATGGCAGGCAAGTCTGAGCCCTATCATCATCTTCCGTTTTTTTACTCCGATCTGTTCGAGTTGGGGTACGAAGCCGTGGGCGAAGTGGACTCACGCTTGGAGACGTGTGCCGATTGGAAGCGACCCAACGAGGAAGGCGTCATCTACTACTTACAGCACGGTCGCGTGCGGGGTGTGCTGCTGTGGAATGTGTGGGAGCAGGTGGAGGCCGCCCGCCAACTGATCGCCGAGCCCGGTCCGTTTACACCCAAAGACCTTAAAGGACGGTTACCGGCTAAGATTTCAAGCCTGAAACAGGACTCATGAGACGAGACTCGTTTGTGTTGGAGCCCGTATCGCCATTCCGACTGGACCTCACGGTTTGGACGTTGCGCCGCCGTCCTGACAACGTCGTGGATCGCTGGGACGGACACACCTATCGCCGGTTGCTGCCTTTGCCGGCCGGCGTCGCGGAGGTTTCGGTCACCCAACGTGGGCTGCCTGAGACGCCACGGCTTCGGGTTACGGTGGGTGCCGCTGCGCTCTGCCACGAGGTGCAGCAGGGCGTGACGACGACCCTGGAACGCCTACTCGGATTCCGCACCGACGTGGCAGCCTTTTATCCCCTCGCCTCTCGTGATGCCGCGCTCGGTCCATTGGCGCAACGCTTCCGCGGAATGAAGCCGCCTCGGTTCGCCACCGTATTCGAGAGCGTGATCACTGCGATGGCCAGCCAGCAAGTGACCAAGGTACTCAGTGTTCTCCTCCTTAACCGTTTGGCCGTACACTACGGCCAAACGGTCCATGAAGGAGATGTCGCAGCTTATGCGTTCCCCCAGGCGGGAGACTTGGCCACGCTGCATCCGGCCCATCTGCGTGAACTCGGTTTCAGCTTGCAGAAGGGCCGCGCGATGATCGAGTTGGCCAGGGCGATCACCGAGGAAGGTTTGGACTTGGAGGGACTGGCGGAACTGCCTGATGAAGAGGCCATCGAGTCTCTCTGTGGCTTGCGAGGCGTGGGGCGCTGGTCAGCCGAGTACGTGCTTTTGCGCGGCCTAGGACGAACTCATGTCTTTCCAGGTGACGATGTGGGTGCTCGGAAAAATTTGCAGCGCTGGCTGAACCTCGTGAAGCCACTTGATTACGCAGGGGTACACCGCACTCTGGAGCGCTGGCGCCCGTACGGCGGACTGGTTTACTTTCACCTGCTGCTGGACCGGCTGGAGGAAGCAGGATTCCTGGCGGCAGAGATTTCGCAACCACACAGACAGGCTACTGGAACCACACCGATACAAAGAATCTACGGAAAATCACACACATGAAACACGAATTCAAAGT
Organism: Nitrospirota bacterium; assembly: GCA_039931295.1. Classification (GTDB taxonomy): domain Bacteria; phylum Nitrospirota; class Nitrospiria; order Nitrospirales; family Nitrospiraceae; genus Palsa-1315. The sequence goes on from JBDTSF010000369.1 coordinate 4,839, forward strand.
TGGAGATCATGTGGAGTGGAACTCGGAAGCGGGCCACGTTCGAGGAACGATCAAGGAAAAGGTCACCTCCGTCATCACGTTTAAGACCTACACCGTTCGTGCATCAAAGGAGGAGCCACAATATTTGATCAAGAGCGACAAGACCGACCACCTGGCCATGCATAAAGGTGCGGCGCTCACCAAGATCAGCACAAACACACGCTCACCCCAGAAGGGGTCGAACCCGAAGAAACAATGAAGCGTGAAAAATTATGATGAAGAGACCTCTTGGGGGAGAAAAAGAGTGCGAAAGATAGACCCTCCGCCCATCGTGCTGACGATTGGGCATTCCACACGCACGCTCGCGGCATTCATCGTCCTGCTTCAGGCACACGGTGCGACTCGTGTCGTGGATGTGCGGACGGTGCCGCGGTCCCAGCACAACCCGCAGTTCAACAAGGCATCACTGCCAAGCGCATTGAAGAAAGCTGGATTGAGCTACGTTCACCTGCCGGGACTCGGCGGGCTGCGGCATGCTCGGCGCGATTCGGCCAACATAGGTTGGCGCAATGCGTCCTTTCGAGGGTATGCGGATTATATGCAGACGCCGGAATTTAAGCAGAACCTCGACGAACTCATCCAGCTGGCGAGCCAGGCGCGAATCGTCTTGATGTGCGCCGAAGCGGTGCCGTGGCGCTGTCATCGTTCGCTCATCGGCGATGCCTTATTGATTCGTGGAATCTGCACGGAGGACATCATGAGTGCAACACGCCGTCAGGTTCATACTCTCACGCCCTTTGCTCAGGTCCGTGGGGCCACGATCACATATCCGCCTGAAGATGTGCAGAGGGCTCACCTGAAGTCGCGGCGTAAGCATTCCGGGTCACAGCAGGTCAAGAGAACCCGACACATCAAAGAAACGAAGATGGCTCATGACGATCGCCGTCATGTTGATCGGCGCGAGGTCCAACGGACAACCTGACGACTATTCGATGGACCGCTCAGCGGACCCAACAGGGAGAGATAGATGGATCAGGAGTTGTTAGGATTTCCACTCTGGCTTCGGATCAACCATTTCATCAATCTGTTCTGCATCTTTGTGTTGATGCGAAGCGGCGTGCAGATCCTTGCGGACCATCCGAAACTCTACTGGAACGATGACACTACGCCCGGGAGCGAATGGATCAAATTCGGCAAGAAAGTGATGCCGACGGACCGCCTCTGGACCTCGATGGACGAGGCAGAGCACATCAACTCCATCGTGGCCCTCCCAGGAGGGCACCATAACCTGGGAGCCTCACGGAATTGGCATTTTCTGCTTGTTCCAGTGTGGGTACTGAACGGCCTCAGCTATGTGACCTTGCTTGGGGTCACCGGCGAATGGCGGCGGCTCGTTCCGACCAGCTGGGCGATTCTCCCCCAAGCCTGGGAGAGCATCCTGACATATGCGCGGTTTGAGATCCCAGCGGACAGCGCGTTCCACCCCTATGATGCGTTGCAGCAACTCACCTATGCCGGGGTGGTTTTTCTCGTCGCTCCGCTGATGATCCTGACCGGACTCTGTATGTCGCCGGCGCTCATCGCCCGCTTCCCCTGGTATCCGACACTCTTCGGCGGGCGGCAAGCCGCGCGCAGCCTCCATTTTATCGGATTGATGACCTTGGTCGTCTACACGCTGGTGCATCTCACATTGGTGGTCGTCGTGCACTTTCCAGAGGACATCGGCGACATGGTGCTGGGATCAGCCAATCCGAATATCGCGCTCGCTCTCTGGATCGCCTCCATCGCATTGATCGGCGTCGTGCTCTTTCATATCTGGGCCACGGTATATACGCTACGCCATCAACGACGGTTTCAACTCACCGCCACCGCCGTCATCGAACCCATCATACGGGTTTTGTTCGGATGCTTGCGGTCACGCCAGCAGTACACCAAAGCAGAGATTTCGCCGTACTTTCGGGTGAATGGGTACCCGCCAGAATCCGAGACCTATGTGAAACAGGCTGAGGCACAGTTTATCGATTGGCGGATGGCCATCGACGGGCTGGTGGAGAAACCGTTGGCACTGTCCCTGGCGGACCTTCGTGCGCTTCCGAAACAGGGGCAAATCACCAAACATAATTGTATTCAGGGCTGGTCTGCCGTGGCGGAATGGGGAGGGGTCAGGATGAGTACTATCCTGGACATGTGCAGGCCTTTGCCCCAGGCTCGATATGTGGTCTTCCATGCGTTTCCTCAAGCGGAGTATGCGCCGCTCTCCTACTACGAAATCTTGACGCTTGATGAAGTTCGCGACCCCCAAACCATTCTGGCCTATGAGATGAACGGGAATCCTCTGCCGATTCCCCATGGGGCTCCCTGTCGACTGCGCGTCGAAACTAAAACGGGATACAAGATGGTGAAGTATCTTCGTGCGATCGAGCTGGTCGAAACCTTTGCCACCGTCGGGGAAGGGCATGGAGGCTACAGAGAAGATCATCAGTATTATGACAAGGTGGCGGCCATGTGATCCCGGCTTGGCTATCAGACCGGGTCACAATTGGAACGCAAGGAGACACGATGATGAGCGCCAATCCTTTGAAGACATTGGAAACGTTCGGTCAATCCATCTGGTTGGACTACATCCGACGCGATCTGATTACCAGCGGGCAGCTCCGATGTCTGATTGACGAAGACGGCCTGCGAGGGATGACCTCGAACCCTTCTATCTTTGAGAAGGCGATTGTCGACAGCCAGGAGTATGACCAGGACATTCAAGCTATGGCCCTTGAAGGAAAAGGGGTGAACGCGATCTATGAAGCGCTCAGTCAGCGAGATGTGCAGAGCGCCGCCGACATGTTCCGGCCGGTGTATGACAAGACTGCCGGCAATGATGGCTATGTCAGCCTGGAGGTCAACCCCCATCTTGCCCATGACACGAAAGGCACAGTTGAGGAAGCGCACCGATTGTGGAAGATGCTGGCTCGACCCAATGTCTTGATCAAGGTCCCCGCCACGACCGAGGGGCTGCCGGCCATTCAAGAGCTCATCAGCGAAGGCATCAACGTCAATGTGACACTGCTGTTTGGGTTGCCGCGGTATCAACATGTAGCGGAGGCGTACCTCGCCGGCCTCGCCGCACGGGCGGCGCAGGGGAAGCCCGTGAATCACGTGGCTTCGGTGGCCAGTTTCTTTGTGAGCCGTATCGACGGCCTGATAGATCCGTTGCTGGAGAAAGTCATCGCGCAAGGCGGCAAAGCGGCAGACCTCGCGAAAGCGGTGCGTGGGCACGTGGCTATTGCCAGCGCAAAAATGGCCTATCAAATCTACAAAGAAATGTTCTGGAGCGGCAGGTTTAAGGAGTTGGCCGTTCAGGGGGCTCGGGTCCAGCGCCTCCTCTGGGCCAGTACCAGCACCAAGAATCCGGACGAAAGTAACGTGAAATACGTGGAGGCACTGATCGGACCGGACACGATCAACACGGCGACTCTCGCAACCCTCGACGCGTACCGTGACCACGGCGATCCGAAAGCCCGGCTCGAACATGATGTTGAGGGAGCTCGAATGGCTTTGGAGCGATTGACGGAACTAGGCATCAGCCTCGACCACGTAACGCGGCAACTAGAGGACGACGGCGTCGAGAAATTCAACAAGCCCTTTGACAAAATATTGCAGACCTTGGCGAACACGTCGTCGCGCAGGTGAGGAGAGAGCCGTGAACATAAGCCCTCGAGCAGGGAAGCCAGTCGACGCCTCGATGCTGGTGAACGTACCCAAACTTGTCACGGCCTATTACACCGACGTGCCTGATCCCTCGGTCTCAGAGCAACGGGTGGCGTTCGGCACCTCAGGACATCGTGGTTCCGCATTCGACACAGCGTTCAATGAATGGCATATTCTCGCCATCAGTCAGGCCATTTGTCTGTACCGAGAGCAGAAGAAGATCGATGGCCCGCTGTTTCTCGGCATGGACACGCACGCTCTCTCCGTACCCGCCTGCGCCAGCGCGCTGGAAGTGCTGGCGGCCAATGGGGTGAACGTCATGCTCGCGGAGGGGGATGCATATACGCCAACCCCTGCCATATCTCATGCGATTCTCACCTACAACCGTGGGCGTACGATGGGACTCGCCGATGGCATTGTCATAACACCCTCACATAATCCGCCCCATGATGGTGGCTTCAAGTACAACCCGCCAAGCGGCGGCCCGTCGGAGGGATTCGTCACAGAGTGGATTCAGGCGAAAGCCAACGAATTCCTCGAAGTCGGGCTGCGGGCTGTGAAACGGATATCGCTCGAGAAAGCACTTCGCGCTTCCACGACCCATCGGCACAATTATCTCATCGCTTATGTGAGCGATCTTGCCGGCGTCATTAATATGGACGTGATTCGTGGCGCGAATATCCGTATGGGCGTGGATCCGCTTGGTGGCGCGGGGGTGCACTATTGGGGCCCGATTGCCGAGCGGTATGGGTTGAATCTCACCGTCGTCAATGAAGTCGTCGATCCGACCTTTCGGTTCATGACGGCGGATTGGGATGCTCAGATTCGCATGGATCCCTCCTCGCCCTATGCGATGCAGCGATTAATAGGGATGAAAGACCGCTTTGACCTGTCCTTCGCTTGCGACCCTGACCATGACCGGCATGGCATCGTCACCCGAAGCGTAGGGTTACTGCCGCCCAATCACTACCTGTCCGTCGCCATCTTCTACCTCATTCAGCACCGACCGAAATGGCACCAGGCAGCGGCGATCGGCAAAACGATAGTGAGCAGCCAGATGATTGATCGGGTCACGGCGAAGCTGGGCCGGAAACTCTACGAGGTGCCGGTTGGCTTCAAGTGGTTCGTAGATGGCCTGCTCGACGGCTCGCTTGGCTTTGCCGGAGAGGAGAGCGCAGGTGCATCGTTCGTCCGTCTGGATGGCAGCGTCTGGACGACGGACAAAGATGGGATCGTTCCGGCATTGCTCGCGGCAGAGATGACCGTGCGCATGGGCCGCGATCCAGGAGAAATCTATCGTGCGCTTGCGCGCGAGTTCGGAGAATCGGCCTATGACCGCGTTGAGGCGCCAGCCACTCCGGATCAAAAGGAATTGTTGGCGAAACTCTCACCTCGGCAGGTTACGCTCACCGAGCTGGCGGGCGAAACAATCCAGACTGTCCTCACCCAGGCGCCTGGCAACGGCGCGCCCATCGGCGGGGTCAAAGTGCTGGCGAAAAGCGGATGGTTTGCGGCACGTCCATCCGGGACGGAAGACATTTACAAGATCTATGCGGAGAGCTTCCGTGGAGGCGATCATCTGCGCTGCATTCTGGAGGAAGCCCAGAGAATCGTCAGCGATGCGTTGGCGGCGGCCACGCATCAGTCGGGGATTGCGTTCAGAACAAATTTGATGGAGAAACTATGAGCACACACACCCGTACCAGCCACCCCATCTACAATCTTCTACCCACCGAAATTGAGGGGTTCAATTCCCTGGCCGAGCTCGCCTTGGATATGCGTTCGTCGTGGAATCATGCCACCGACGAAGTGTGGCGACAGCTGGATCCTTTGCTGTGGGAGCTCACACATAATCCTTGGGTTGTCCTGCAGACGGTCTCGCGGGACCAGATCGAGCGCGTGTTAGACGATCCAGCTTTCCGCAAACACGTGAACGATCTGGTGCAAACCAGGCGCGATGCGGCGGTGGCGCCCGCGTGGTTTCAGCACACCTACCCGCACTTTCCGCTGACCTGTGTGGCGTATTTCAGCATGGAATTTATGTTGAGCGAAGCCTTACCCATCTACTCGGGCGGGCTTGGCAATGTCGCCGGCGATCAGCTCAAAGCCGCCAGTGATCTGGGCGTGCCCGTGGTCGGCGTGGGACTGCTGTATCAGCAAGGCTATTTTCGCCAGGTGATAGACAAGGTCGGCGCGCAAGAGGCGCTCTTCCCATATAACGATCCCGGGCAGTTGCCGATCACGCCGTTGCGCCACCCGAACGGAGAATGGTTGCGATTGGAGATCGCCTTACCGGGGTACTCAGTCTGGCTACGCGCCTGGCAGGTCCAGGTCGGCCGAGTAAAACTATACTTATTGGACAGCAATGACGCGGCGAATTTCCCCGCGCATCGAGGGATTACCAGCGAACTGTATGGCGGCGGGCCGGAGCTGCGCCTCAAGCAAGAACTGCTCCTCGGGATCGGCGGATGGCGCCTGCTTGGTGCGCTGGGTATTCGGCCGGAAGTCTGTCATCTGAATGAAGGGCATGCGGCCTTTGTCGTGTTGGAGCGCGCCTGCAGTTTCATGCAAGAGACCGCGCAGCCCTTCGACGTCGCGCTGGCCGTTACGCGAGCAGGGAACCTCTTCACTACTCACACAGCAGTGGCCGCCGGCTTTGACCGGTTCGCTCCGACCCTCATTGAGCAATATCTCGGTAGGTATGCGGAGCAGAAACTTGGCATACCACTCCATGATGTGCTGGCCCTGGGCCGCCAGAACCCAAACGACTCGTCGGAACCGTTCAATATGGCCTATCTGGCCATCCGGGGGAGCGGGGTGGCCAATGGCGTGAGCCGTTTGCATGGCAAAGTCAGCCGACACCTCTTTGCGCCGCTGTTCCCCCACTGGCCAGAGGACGAAGTGCCGATTGGACACGTGACCAATGGTGTCCATATGTCGAGCTGGGATTCAGCGGCAGCCGACGAGCTCTGGACGGCGGCCTGTGGCAAAGATCGTTGGCGGGGAACGACGGAACACGTGGAGCCGGCTATTCGCCACATCTCGGACGCGCAGCTCTGGCAGCTACGCACCACCGCCCGGAACGCCCTCATCGGCTACGCCCGCGAGCGATTGTCTCGTCAACTGACGGTATCTGGGGCGTGGCCTGAGGCGATGGAGAGGACCACGCAGCTCTTTGATCCCAATGCGTTGACGCTCGTCTTTGCCCGTCGCTTCGCGACCTACAAGCGACCGAATCTGCTGCTGCACAATCCAGCACGTTTGCTGCGCCTGCTGACGAACCCGCAGCGACCGGTACAACTCATCATCGCGGGCAAGGCCCATCCGGAGGATCGGGCAGGGCAGGTTCTGATTCAGGAATGGATCCAGTTCATCCGCCGGCCAGAGACCCGTTCCCACATCATGTTCCTGAGCGACTACGACACGCTGCTGGCCGAGCACCTGGTGCAGGGGGTAGACGTCTGGCTGAACACACCACGGCGCCCCTGGGAGGCCTGTGGCACGAGCGGCATGAAGGTGCTGGTCAATGGCGGCCTCAATCTCTCGGAATTGGACGGCTGGTGGGCGGAAGCCTATACGCCCGAAGTGGGGTGGGCGTTGGGGGATGGTCAGGAGCATGGCGATGATCCAGCCTGGGACGCGATTGATGCCGACACCCTCTATGGCGTGCTCGAACGGGAGGTGATCCCGGAGTTTTATGCCCGCGACGGGGAAGGTATCCCCACCGCCTGGGTGGCGCGGATGCGGGAAAGCATGGCGCGGTTGACCCCGCGTTTCTCCACCAATCGCTCTGTGCGTGAATACACAGAGCGACACTACCTCCCGGCTGCCGCTACCTATCGTGAACGGGCTGCCGATCACGGCGCGGTAGGCAGAGAGGTGGTCAATTGGGAACAGACGTTGAAACAGAAATGGGCTACGCTACACATTCGCGATGTGAAGGTCGAGACTCGATGCGAGCAGCACATATTTGAGGTAGTGGTGTATCTCAATGACCTCGACCCGAAGGCCGTGCGAGTCGAGCTGTATGCCGACGGAATCAATGGCAGCGATCCGATCCGACAGGAGATGAAGCACGTTTGCCGACTGGCCGGCGGGTCGGGCGACTACGTGTACAGCGCGGCGATGTCTGCGGCTCGCCCACCAGCGGATTATACGGCGCGCATCATTCCGCACTGCTCTGGTGTGGCGGTGCCCCTGGAAACCGATCTCATTCTCTGGCAGCGGTGAGCCACCTCGAACGGGAGAAGGACGACAAAGGACAGCCTATGAAAGCGTCAAAAAGACTGAAAAGAATGGAACAGTCAACAGGCCGGATGCCGTCTGTATCAGGCCAGGCCGCAGAAACGTCGCTCACGACCATGAGCCCGGCCACATCCGAACGCCCTCTGCATGAGTATGTGAGAGCGGTCTGCGAGCGTGCTGATGTTCGAGTGGGTGTGCCATTGCCTCTGGGTACCTACGCACGCGGCGAAGGAGTGAACTTTGCGTTCTTCAGCCGGCACGCCAGCCGCGTTCGGCTGGAGTTCTTCGATCGTCCTGAAGATGCCACGGCCGCCAAAGTGATTGATCTGGATCCCGCACGCAACCGCACGGGTGACGTGTGGCACGTTTGGGTTGAGGGAATTCGCCCGGGCCAACTCTATGCCTATCGCGTGGACGGCCCGTATCAACCCAAGGACGGCCATCGTTTCAATTTCAACAAGCTGCTCCTGGACCCCTTCGCCACTGCGATCTCCAAGTTGCCCACCTGGGAGTTTGCTCCGGCTCTGGGATACGCTTCGTCTGTGCCCGACGGAGACGCGGTGTGTTCGCCGGTCGACAATGCCGGCGCCATGCCGAAATGCGTGTTCACGCAGGAGCACTTTCACTGGCAGGGGGACTGTCCGCCCAAACACCCGGGGTCGAAGACGGTCATCTATGAAACACATGTGCGTGGTTTCACGATCCATCCCAGTTCCGGTGTGAAGCATCCGGGCACATATCGAGGCCTCATGGAAAAGATCCCCTATTTCACAGACCTGGGGGTAACGGCCGTAGAACTGATGCCCGTGCAGGAATTCAATGAACACCAGGTTATTGGCGTCAATCCGCACACGGGTCAGCAACTCAGGAATTACTGGGGCTACGATCCCGTGGCCTTCTGTGCGCCGAAAGCCTCCTATAGTAGTTCGGGAGGGGTGGGTCAGCAGACGTTGGAGTTCAAGGAAATGGTCCAGGCCTTCCATAGGGCGGGCATCGAGGTGATCCTGGACGTGGTGTTCAATCACACGGCTGAGGGGAACGAGCTGGGGCCTACGCTCTGTTTCCGCGGGATTGAGAACACGATTTTCTACATGCTGAAGGACGATAAACGTGCGTATAGGGACTACACGGGCACCGGCAACAGCATTAATGCCAACCATCCGGTGGTGCGGGAATACATCTTGACCGCGTTGCGCTACTGGGTGGTGGAGATGCATGTCGATGGATTTCGTTTTGACCTGGCCGCGGTCCTGGGGCGGGGCCGCACCGGCAACGTGCTGTCCAATCCCCCGCTGCTCGAGCGGATTGCCGAGGATCCGATCTTGCGGGATGTGAAAATCGTCGCCGAGGCATGGGATGCTGCCGGAGCCTATGAGGTTGGGAGCTTCTCCGAACCCCGTTGGGCGGAGTGGAACGGGCAGTACCGTGATGACATTCGACGGTTCTGGCGCGGCGACGAGGGTATGCTCAGGTTGTTTGCCAGCCGCATCTGCGGCAGTGCCGACATCTACACCACGTCCGGCAAAGGCCCCGCGAGCAGCATCAATTTCGTTACCTGCCACGACGGCTTCACGCTAAACGACCTCGTGAGCTATCGAGACAAGCACAATGAAGCAAACGGAGAAAATAACCATGACGGGACAAACTACAACTTCAGCGAGAGTTACGGCGAGGAAGGTGAGACAGCGGATGGCCAGATCCAGTCCATCAGGAAACGTCAGATCAAGAACTTCATGCTGAGCCTCTTGATCTCGCGCGGCGTACCGATGCTCTTGGGAGGGGACGAATTTCGCCGCACGCAACGCGGCAACAATAATGCGTTCTGCCAGGACAACGAAACGAGCTGGCATGACTGGATCTGTTTGGAACAGCATAGGGAAATTTTCCGCTTCACCCGGGGCATGATCGCCTTTCGTCAAGCGCATCGGATGCTGAGTGCTGAGGAATTCTACACGGATGCTGAGATCCACTGGTTCAGCCCGCACGGGGATTTGCCTCATTGGACTGACCCGAAAGAAAAACAGATTGCCTGTCTGATCTACGAAGGTGAGCCGTGCGCACTTTACCTGATGTTTAATGTCGGCGCCGATGCGGTCGATTTCTGGTTACCCCCCGTACTGCCGGAGGCTCAGTGGCATGTGGCCGTTGACACCTCTCGCGACGCGCCACAAGACCTGTTTGCTCCGGGAGAGGAACCTGTTTGGGAAGATCCACACACGTACCACCTGAACCCTCGGTCTAGCGCCATACTGCTGGCTCGATGAACGAACTGTCAAAGATGGCTGACGGCGTTGAGGAGACCGCGTGAAAAGAGCGATTCCGATCACGACGTTGTTTCTGGATATCGATGGTGTCCTGCTCACCAACAGGTGGGAGCGTCATGCCTGCAAATGGGCGGCGACGACCTTCAAGCTGGAATGGACCGAGAGGGAGGATCGGCATCGCCTGACTCACGCAGGCGATCTCGATTCCGGACTGCTTCGGTATCTGGCACGCACTGAAAGAAATGAGCCCGAAGCAATCCAATGAGACGGTCAATTGCCAGTCCTGGCTGCTCGGCCTGTCGGAGACCAGTTTCGACATGCGAGACTTGCTCGACCGTGAAATGAAAGGTGTGCGGGCGGCTGAAACGGTCGTGCTGTTTTGTTATCAGGTCAAGAAATGGATCGGCGCTTTCGAGGCCGCCTTGGGCGGACTGGACCAACGGGTGTTCGCTGGCGGCATCGGAGAGAACGCGCCCACGGTCCGTGCCCGGATTTGCGAGGGGCTGGGATTCCTTGGAATCGAAATCGAAGAAAAGCAAAATGCGGCACATGCGGGCGTGATTTCTGCGGCGGCTAGCCGGGTCGCGCTCCGCGTCATTCGTACGGACGAAGCACAGATGATTGCGCGGTCGGTTATCCGCGTTCTCGGCCTTGGCTGAAAAAGGTGACTTGAACCATGAAGACACAAACTCTTTCCCCGGAACTGCTCCACAAGATGGATGCCTACTGGCGCGCCGCGAACTATCTGTCGGTCGGCCAGATTTATCTGTATGACAATCCGCTACTGAAGCGGCCTCTGAGGCTCGCGGATGTGAAGCATATGTTACTGGGACACTGGGGCACGACCCCCGGGCAGAACTTTATCTACATGCACTTGAACCGGGTCATCAACAAATACGACCTCGACATGATATACGTCTCCGGCCCCGGCCACGGAGGCCCGGCCGTCGTGGGCCACACGTACCTCGAAGGTACGTACAGCGAGATTTATCCCAACATCAGCCAAGATGAGTCCGGGCTGCAGAAGCTCTTTAAGCAGTTCTCGTTTCCCGGAGGCATTCCCAGCCACGCATCGCCGGAATGCCCGGGCTCGATCCACGAGGGTGGCGAGTTAGGCTATTCGCTCAGTCATTCGTTCGGGGCGGTGTTCGACAACCCCGATCTCGTCGTCGCCTGCGTCGTCGGCGACGGGGAGGCGGAGACGGGTCCGTTGGCCACGGCGTGGCATTCCAATAAATTCCTCAATCCGGTCACCGACGGCGCGGTGCTGCCGATCTTGCATCTCAATGGTTACAAGATTTCCAACCCAACCATCCTTGCGCGTATCACACGCGAGGAATTGGAACAGTTTCTCCGCGGCTGCGGGTGGACACCCTACTTCGTCGAAGGTCACGAACCTAGGCTGATGCATGAGGCCATGGCCGCGACGCTTGACACGGCAGTGGAGCAGATCAAGAAAATCCAGCAGAGCGCACGGGTCCATTGCGACATCACACGTTCGCGTTGGCCGATGATAGTGCTTGTGTCACCTAAGGGTTGGACGGGACCGAAGGTGGCTGATGGCCTTCAGATTGAAGGCACCTTCCGTGCGCACCAGGTGCCGCTCCACCCAGCCGCCCATCCCGAACACCTCACGCTGTTGGAAGACTGGTTACGGAGCTATCGGCCTGAGGAACTCTTTGATGAACAGGGCCGCCTGAAACCTGAATTAGCCGAGCTTGCGCCCAAGGGTGTACGGCGCATGGGCGCAAATTCTCACGCCAATGGCGGCATGCTACTGCGCGACCTACGGATGCCTGACTTCCGTGACTATGCGGTCGATGTGCCATCGCCGGGGGTGCTCGGAATCGGCGACACACATGTGCTCGGGCGTTTCCTGCGTGATGTGGCGAAGCTGAACAGTGCGCAGCGGAATTTCCGGGTCTTTGGTCCTGACGAGACCCTCTCCAACGGCCTGGAGGCCCTCTTCGAAGTGACTAAACGCCAATGGGACGCCGCGATCGTACCGAATGACGAATTTCTCGCGCCCACTGGGCGCGTGATGGAAATGCTCAGCGAGCATCAATGCGAGGGCTGGCTCGAGGGCTACCTACTCACTGGGCGGCATGGACTCTTTAACTGCTACGAGGCGTTTATCCACATCATTGATTCGATGTTCAACCAGCACGCCAAGTGGCTGAAGGTCACGTCGCACCTGCCGTGGCGGCGGAAGATCGCCTCGCTCAACTACCTGCTGGCGTCGCATGTCTGGCGCCAGGATCACAACGGCTTCACACACCAGGATCCCGGTTTCATCGACCACGTCGTGAACAAGAAGGCCGAAGTCGTGC
>JBDTSF010000370.1:0-5366 GCA_039931295.1 Nitrospirota bacterium
TCTGTGCACTGCTGTTCGTCGCTCCGAAGAGCATCTCGCCGATCAATGATCCTGCGACTCCAGTTGCGAGACCAGCCGGCAGGGAACCTCTTTGCCGTGTGAAGGTCGTTGCGTTCAAGACAAGCTCCCTGTTATCGGTCTCATACGCCCGCCGGAGTCTTGGATGCTGGCTCATTTGGTAAGATGGGTGTTGGAGAGGCCGAATATGTTAATAAGATGCTTGATGTATTCATGTGAAATGATTGAAAATAATAGACTATATAGTTATTGAATTTTGAGCTGCTCGAATGGCAAGCTCCTCGGGTATGAGGTAACGTCTGGGTCCCAAAATCGCCGTACCGATGCGCACTGTAGTCGCGCCTTCGGCGATGGCGACGTCCATATCTTCCGACATCCCCATGGAGAGTGTGTCGAGATCATATCCATCCCGCTTGAGCCGATCATATAGTTCCCAGAGCATGTGAAACTGACTGCGCTGCAAGGCCGTGGCATTCGTGAGTTCAGGGACTGCCATCAACCCGCGCAGTTTCAAGCGGGGGAGGCGCACGACATGGGCTGCCAGCTGGGCCAGTTCTTCAGGAGCGACACCGCTTTTACTATCTTCTCCGCTCACATTGACTTGCAGGCAGATTTGCAACGGAGGCAGAGACTCGGGCCTGTCTTTCGCTAGGCGGTCGGCAATTTTAATCCGGTCCACACTGTGCACCCAGACAAAATTCTCTGTGATGCGTTTGGTCTTATTGCTTTGGATTGGGCCGATGAAGTGCCACTCAATCGGCAAATCGGTTAGGTCCGGCATTTTTGCTAGCGCTTCCTGCAGATAGTTTTCACCGAAGATCTTTTGCCCTGCATGCCAGGCTTCCCTCACTCGCTCCGGCGGTTGGGTCTTGCTCGCGACTAATAGTGTAATCTCGTCCGGTGATCGGCCGGCGGATTGCGCCGCTCTGGCAATACGGTCTTTGACGGCTTGCAGGCGTGAGGCGACTGTTGTGTTCTGTTCCATTAGCGGTATAAGTGCTCGCGTGTGAGGGGCATCGTGTTGTTCAATCCTTTCGTGAAGAGGACGTGATAGAGCCTCATATCCCCATAGCGAAAGTTGGCCACACAGCCATTGAGGAACATTCGCCACAGACGAACGAAGGAGGCATCGTACATCGCCTCGACCTTTTTAGCCTGGACCTCGAACCGCGCGATCCATTCTTCAACCGTTCGTGCGTAGTGCAGGCGGAGGTTTTCAATGTCCGTCGGAATGAGTTTCGCTTCGCACATGGTCCGAACGATTTCGTCGAGCGTGGGAATGTATCCACCGGGGAAGATATATTTCAATGTCCAGGGATCGCCGGGTACCGGCAGCTCTTGTCCGATGGTGTGGAGCAACCCGATGCCGCCGGGATTCAAGATCGACTTCACCTTCTCCATAAATGTCGGAATGAATTGTTTTCCCACATGTTCAAACATGCCGATGGAGACGAATTTGTCGAACGTGCCTTCGATCTTCCGGTAATCCTCAAACACGATCGAAATCTCTTTCGACAGGCCCTGACGCTTCACGAGATCGACCGCATATTCGACTTGCTCTTTGGACAATGTACAGCCGACGCCGCGCACGCCATAATGCTTCGCAGCATAGATCAGCATGCCGCCCCAGCCGCAGCCGATGTCGATGAGTGTTTCTCCTGCCTTCAACTGAAGCTTCCGGCAAATGTGTTCGTACTTCTGCTGCTGTGCTTGCTCAAGCGTGTCGTTCTCATAGCGGAAGTACGCACAGGAGTAGGCCATGCTGTCGTCAAGCCACAGCTTATAGAAGTCATTCCCGCGATCGTAATGGTGGGCGACGTGTTTTGTCGAACGCGAAAGCGTGTTGAGGGATGCCTGGCGCAAGTGTTTGATGGCGAGTTTGGCTTTCAATCCGATAGGCAGATTGAGGAACGCGTTGTCCGCTCCGAAGCGGAGCAGTTGTGTGAAATCGCCCTCGACCTGAATACCTCCTGCCATATACTCTTCGCCGAAGCCCAACGACCCGCTTTCGAGCACATGTTCTGCCGCCTGCTTTGTGGTCATGGTGAGAATGAACTGTGGTTCCCCGGCGCCGTACGATTTTTTGACCCCATCCCAAAACTGCACATGAAACGAGACATCCCGTGCATGATTGCTCAACGCTTCGAAGAGCTGCTCGAATGTTTTTCGCATGATCTTCCTCTTCCGAGTGATAGGACGTGCGTTTGAGGGACGGTCTGAACACCCTCAAGAGGCCCTGCCAGGTGCCTGTGATAAGCCCTTTCTCGGGTCCTTGTCAAGATCCTTATGCGGTCGGGGCAAGCGGATTTTGCCACGCATGAGTCAAGAATGCTTTTGCGGGAATTGAGAGGGTTTTTAGGTGAAACGCAAAGGCAGAGATGTCGGCCGGGAGCCATACCAGGGGTCTCTGCGTTGTCCCCCACACTAGCGAGCATACGATTTTTAATGAACGACATACTGACGGAGGAGTAGGTCGTGGTGAAGATGTGAGACGAACGAAGCTGATCATCTCACGCAGAAGGGGGTTGTTTTTTATCGCGAAATAGCCGACAATGCGGTCCGGTCATTGCTCACGAATACAGCGGTCAACCTATTCAATAACAACACAAAGAGGCGGAACGATGAAATTAAAACATATGTTGTGGCTAGCAGCTATATTGATAATCCCTGCCAACGTCTGGGCGTACGGCGAAGGTGTCGGGAGCGGCAGTGGTACGGGGATGTGTAAAAAGGTGGGTTTTTCTGAGTTCTTACCAATCAACAATGCAGAGGTTTCGCCACAATCAGCATTCTCATTTTATGCATCCGAGTCAACCTTTCCCAAAAGCATTAAGGTGACGATAAAAGGCCAGTCCATACCGCTCACCGTGGTTGAAAAGCAAAATGGATATAAGGTGTCTGGAAAACTTCCTGACGGCCTCAGAGGGGCCTTCGCAAAAATTAATATTGAAGCGAGAGGCATCGCTCAATGCGAAGTCACCGACGGATGGTTGGTGAAAGTTACGCAATAATTCTGGCAAACGATTGGCGTGACGATTCGATCCTGCGAGAAATGAATTGTCCGAGGGGCTAGGGTTTTCTTTGTCGTATGTGAAGGGGGGGGCGCTGATGCTGGCCTCCCCCCTTTTAGTTTTTGGAAGGTCGTTCAAATCACTTCCCTGCTGAGGTAGCGGGCGTGACCTTCTAGATCCCACCATCAAAAGCCACTCACTAGACCGCTCAACGTGTTCTTGAACGATTGTGATCCAATGCAACCAGGGCCGGTCTCAACCGTCGAGGTTGAAACCGGCCCCAGCCTTGGCTCACATACTACGCGTATTGTAAGCGATCAATGTACTTAATGATACCGGTGATCCGCTCGTAGCGGATCACCGGTATCGGTCTCTATTACTGAGGAAAGGATTTCGGCTCAGTGGCCTGCTGCCACCCTTCGCCGTTCAGCGTGCGAAGAAACGCCACGAGATCAGACTTTTCTTGGTCCGTCAGTTCAAGCGGGAGGATCAAGGGATCCTGGTGAGGGTTCTTGACGCCACCCTTATTATAGAAATTCACCACTTCTTCAAGCGTTTTGAAACGGCCTTCATGCATATAGGGTGCGCTTCGTGAGATCTCACGCAGGGTTGGAGTTTTAAACGCGCCGATTTCCTCAGGATTCTGAGTCACCATGTAACGGCCTAGATCGACTTTGTTGTCGTCCCAGCCGATGCCGAGGTTATGAAATTTTTCGTCACTAAAGTTGAACCCGGAGTGACACTTCGTGCAGCGAGCCTTATCCCGGAACAGGGTGAGGCCTCGTTGAGCGGTTTCTGGAATTGCGCCTGTTTCGCCTCCCTGATCGAACCGGTCTGCCGGGCTGTTACCGGAAAGGACAGTCCGCTGGAAGCTGGCAATGGCCTTACCCACGTTGCCGATCGTGATATCCTCGCCGAAGACATCCATGAACAGTTTCTGGTAGCCGGGGATCTTCTTCATCTTCCCAACCATATTAGCGTAGTTGGTAAAGCCGTGCTCGATTGGATTGGTAAAGGGTCCGATCGATTGGGCTTCTAGCGTATCGGCTCGACCGTCCCAGAATTGCGCACTGCTGAACACCCGGTTGAATGATGCTGGAGCGCTGCGACCACCTTTTTGACCTCGGATGCCTGTGGAGACCGGCATGCCATCCGTAAACGCGAATTTTGCCATGTGGCAATTCGCGCATGCGATCGTGTTGTCCGCCGACAGCCGCTTGTCAAAAAATAGCGCTCGGCCCAATTCGACCTTCTCCACCGTCATCGGATTATCAGCAGGAATGACGACGGAACTTGCTTCTAGACCGAAAGGAATCTTGAGCTTGTAATCGGTTGCTATTACAACCCAAGGCGACAGCATCGCCACTGAGCTGATTGCCAAAGCGCCGAGAACGCTCTTGCGCAACAGAGAAGAACCTCCAAGCGCTGGCTGTCGGAGTTTGGTATTCGGTACGGGTGGATTCATTGTGACTCCTTTCGTGTGGGTTGTCATAGCCGTCTGATCTTTGCTGTTCATTGAGTTGCTTCTGGTGATGAGCTACGACGGATTAAGGGATTTGAGCCTTTCACCTAAGGTGTGATGATTTATGGTGCGAATCCTAGCGATCACGCTCTTCCTTTTCAAGTTGTATTTTACCGCTATCACGAATTTTTCACCAGGTTTCCTGCGAGGCCATTCTGCTAGGCAGCCGGCGCCAAACACGGATGGGTCCTGGGCCTGACCCGGGTGACCAGTGCGATGGTGCTTCTTCTGTGAGGGCTTTTATATCAGAAGTCAGGTTGGGTACGTCGGAGCATGATGTTATTTTCGCAATAGTCGGAGAAGATGCACATCATATTTTACTTTATGTATATAGCATATATACATAAAGTATTAATCGAAGTATGTACTATACATTAATGTTAAATCAAGAGGAGGAGACATTATTGAATTCGTCTAGCGGACTGGAGGGATGTCACCTGCTAGAAACACGCGCTTTTTCGATCCGCGCTGCGAGCTCAGGAGGTATCGGCATACTTTTGAATGAATTGACGTTTGTGCCGCCTGTGTTTCCCTTGGGCACCAGGCCGAACGTAGTGCCTATCGCAGCCCCGACAATACGTAGTAACTGACCGAGACTCTCTCGAACATTACGTTGACGAATACCCCAGAGGAATATGTGGCAGTGCACACGAACATGCTCAACCGTGGATGTTTGCCCAAGTATGTGGGCACGTTCCAGGTGCGAGAAGGCGACGTCAGGTTGCCCTCGTGCTTCCGCTTGATGGGCAGCAAGAATTTCTCTCTCCACGTACGGACGGATGCGGCGACCGAACTCGCTCACTCACATCTCCTTC
>JBDTSF010000371.1:0-33612 GCA_039931295.1 Nitrospirota bacterium
GTGGGAACTGGATCGCCTATGTGTGCCGGACGCAAAAAGAGTATAAGCTCTGTGTGATCTCGCCGGACGGACAGAAACGCATGCAATTGACGACAGGACAGGGTGTCGATGATTCGCCCTCCTGGTCGCCGGATGGCCGGCATCTGGTATTCAGTTCGACGGCCGATGGGAAGAGTCACATTTATATGATCGATGCCGACGGTAAGGACATCGAGCGGCTCACCTTCCAGGGGACGCACAATAGTGCGCCCTCTTGGTCTCCAGCATCTTGAGCCGGACGTATCATCTGACTCAATGAACGAATACGTGAAAGCCAATTGATCGAGATCAATCACTTAGGAAAAGGAGTACGAGGTATGAACAAGACACTGAGTGTATGCGGTGTGGGGCTGATGCTGAGCCTGGCATTGATCGGTATGCCTGGATGCTCGAAGAAAGCCGTACAATCCGGCGGCGATTCCCAGCCCGGTCAAGGTATGGCAAAAGAGGGGATCGATAGTTCCATGTCCGGTGTCGGCACCTTTCCTGACACCAGCGGTCAGTCGGTCGGCGGTGGACTTGGAGGGATCGACAAAAACCCTTCGGAAGAACGTCTGGGCGGTGGTACGATGATGGCGAAGCTGGACCCTTCCGGTGCAGGCCGACAATTGGATGAGATGCGTGCCGAGCAAGCAGCCTCAGCTGCCGCAGGCTTGCGGGATGTATTTTTTGGGTACGATAGCTGGACGATTTCCGAGGACGGACGCCAAGCGCTGACTCGCGATGCTGAGTGGATGAAGTCGAATATGAGCGCGCTTGTGAAGGTCGAAGGGCACTGTGATGAGCGCGGGACTTCCGCCTATAACCTTGTACTCGGTGAGAAACGGGCGAAAGCTGTTCGGAATTATCTGGTCGAACTTGGTGTCGGTGCCAATCGTCTGTCCGTGGTGTCGTATGGGAAAGAGCGGCCGGCGTGCAATGAACATGCGGAGTCCTGCTATCAGCAGAATCGGCGAGGGCATCTTGCGTTGAAGACCGGGAAGTGAAGTAGGGAAGGGCTGTGCATCGCGGCCATTGAGACTTCCTGATTCGCGGAGTGAGAACAGGACATTCTTTTATTATCGTGGGTGGAACAATGCGGAACCATTCAAATACGAAGAGTGTCTGGATGACCATCTGTGCGGTCTGCGCACTACTGTCGGCCGGCTGCGTTGCTCAGCAATCCGACCTGAAACAGACGGAGAGAAATCTTCAGCAGCGCATCAAGCAGTCGAACGATGAGTCGGCGCAGACCCGCGCACGGCAGAGTCAGGAGATCTTGATGCTTCGAGAGCAGGAGCTGCCGCAGTTGCGAGGCGAGCTGGAACGTGCGCTGCACCAAGCTCAAGAACTTCAGGGCAAACAGGAAGATCTTAAACAGCGCTCTGCGCAACTTGAGCAACAAACCAAACGGCTCGAACAGTTGGCCGGTAAGCTAGAGGCAGAGAGCACCATGCGCTACAACCAGGTGCGTGAGAGCCTCAATGCGCAAGATGTCAAAAATAAGCAGGACCGTGATCAGCTCCGTCTGGACGTGAACACTCGACTTGACGACGTGAACCGCCAGATGGAGGCGGTGCGAAAAGAGGTCATCGACGTCGTGCAGAAGACGAACAGCGGACTGGCCAAGAGTCTCGATACACGATTGGAGGAGCAGCATAAGGCACTGGCGGATACCCAGGTTCGGACTGAACAGTTGTCCTCAAAATTCGCACAATTTAGTCAGTCCCTCACAGCATTCAGGGATTCGTTGACAGGCCTGAGTGAGCGGATCAGCCAAGAAGAGCAGGCAGGAAAAGCATCGGCCACTCATATCAATGAGATGAACAAAGAGGTCAGCGGGTATTTAGCGGAGGTCAATAAGAGTATCGCCTCTGTCGCGCAAAAGTTTGTCACCCGTTTCGATGAGCAAGATCGCCGCCTGGATACACTCTCCAAGACCGTTGAGCAGGTCGCACAGGATGCGCCGACGCGAGGGGGAAACAAGGGAGGGGCGGGGGCACGTCAGCCATCCACGAAACCGGGGCATCGGTCGTCGGTGCCTTCGTCTGAGATCCCGAAGGTTGATCAAGGCTTGTCTTCGGTTTCGCTTTCTGCGCAAGGTGAAGCGGTGACGCCGACAGTTGCGCTCGAAGAGTCGTTGCGTTCGCAACGACCCACCCAGACGAGTATGCGTTCTGACAAGGTCGAATACGAACGTCTCTTGGGACTCTTTGGTGATGGGGACTTGGATGGAGCGCGGCAGGGGTTCGCCGTATTTTTGCGTGACTATGGGGACTCGACTCTCGCTCCAAATGCGCGCTATTGGCTGGGTGAATCGTATTACAGCAAGAAAGATTATCCCCAGGCGATCGATTCGTATGACCGCGTCGAACTGGATTTTCCCCGGAGCGAAAAAGTGCCGGCTGCAATCTTGAAGAAAGGGTATGCGTACCTGGCGATGAACGATAGGAAGCGCGCTTCATTGGCTTTCAGCCAGGTGTTGGCGTCGTATCCACGGACTCCTGAGGCAGGAAAAGCATCGGATAAATTATCCCAATTGAGGGAGTCGCGATGACCGTGATGCGCACGATAACGGGTTCAGGGGGGGCGGCTATTTTCATGGCCGGGTCGATGTTATGGCTCGCCGGATGTGCGAAGCATGCGGATTTTTCAGAGCTGCGCGACCACTTGACGACGGTGTCGAAATCTCAAGACCAAGATCAGAAGCGGTTGGATGCGCTGCAACGACGGTTGGAGTCGCTGGAGCGGGTGAAGGATGGTGAATCCTCCAGGCAGAAATTCGACCCGAAGTTCGACGAACTCTCTGCACGGGTCCAAAAATTAGAGGGCCGGTTGGCCAAAATCGATGAGGCATTGAGCAGTCCTGTCGCGCCCAAGGCGGAGCCGTCTCAAATTGACTTGACTCGTTTCCCTAAGCCACTGAAACCGGGCTCCGCTACAGATGTGCCGACCTCTATGATCCCCGGCGTACCCACGATTACTCCAACGTCCGCATTCAATCTGGCATACAACGACTATCTGAATGGAAAATACGATCTTGCGGTGGCGGGCTTTCAGCGGTTTGTGAAAGATTTTCCCGGCACGTCATTGACGCCGAACGCCTACTACTGGCTGGGTGAGTCGTCCTATCAGCAGAAAGATTATGTGCGCGCGATACAATCATTGGAGTATCTCTCGACGGAGTACCCGGGAAACGAGAAAGTGCCTGCGGCACTTTTCAAGTCAGGGCTCGCGGCGGGAGAAATCGGAGACCTCGCCAAGTCGAAAAAGAATCTCAAACGGGTCATCGAGGAATTCCCGACTTCGGACGAGGCGAAACTGGCCAAGAATAAGCTGGCCGAAATTCGGTGATCGGATGTCCATCGAGACGGTGTCTAGCGTCTCTCTTGTCTTCGACGTTCTCTGGAGTCTAGTGTCATGCCCGCCGCCAGTTTCTCGGCCAAGATCCATACCCTTCCGGACGACGTAGTCAGTCGCATTGCAGCCGGTGAGGTCGTCGAGCGTCCTGCCGCTGTCGTCAAAGAATTATTGGAAAACAGTCTTGATGCAGGGGCTTTGCACGTCACGATTGATGTGAAGGACGGCGGACTCACCTTCATACGTGTGACGGACGATGGAGAGGGGATTCATCGTATCGATCTGCCTCGTGCGTTCGAGCGGCACGCCACCAGCAAGCTCAGGTCCGATCGGGATCTTGTCTCGGTGACGACGATGGGTTTTCGTGGCGAGGCGTTACCGAGTATTGCGTCCGTCTCTCATGTGCTCGTGACGACTGCGACGAGGCAGGATACGATGGGATCGCAGTTTACCCTGATCGCGGGAGCAGGCGGGCCTATCCTGGACGCGCCCCCTATCCCTGGCACCAGAATCGAAGTCTCCAACCTGTTTTTTAATCAACCGGCCAGAAAGAAGTTTCTGAAATCACCCGTGACCGAGTTCTCACACATCAGCCATGTCGTGCAGCTTGCAGGTCTTGCCTGGCCGGCGGTGCATTTCCGCCTGACCCATAACAGTCAGGAGATTCTTAACTATCCCGCCGTGACAGCGGATCGCGATCGAGTCCTTCAGGTGTATGGCCAAACCTTTCTCGATCGGACCATCGAAGTGCGAGGCAGGACTGGAGGATTGTCGATCCGTGGGGTGATGGTCAATCCGATCCATGCGCGGTCTTCGAGAACGCCACAGGAATTGTTTGTGAACAGGCGTCCTATCCGCAATGCGACGGTGTTTCATGCGGTCATGGATGGGTACGGATCGTTTTTGCCTAAAGGGGCTCACCCGACGTTCGTACTTTTTCTGGATATTGAGCCGAACCGACTCGATGTCAACGTGCATCCGACGAAGAGAGAGGTCCGTTTTTCGGAAACTGACATGCTGCATGAATTAGTGCGTCAGTCGGTCCGCCATGCACTCGGTGGTTCCGGGCAGGAGGCCCTGTTGGGCGATTCGCAAACATCGGCAGACGGTTCCTTCACGGCTGAGCGGCAGATCTCGTCGTCTCCGGATTCTCGCCCGGCAGCCTCGATTGTAACGTATGGGCAGGATTCTCAGGCTCGAGATCGTGATAGGGGTTTGTTGCCCAGTTTCGCCGAGGGAAATCAATTGGCCTTTGCTCACGAGGCAGTCGGAGCGTACCGGCAAGCCGAGCAGGTCGACATCGTGCCGCTCGGACAAATCCTTCGCACGTATCTCGTGGCGCAGGTCGGTGAAGAGCTTCAAGTGATCGATCAACACACGGCGCACGAACGCGTCCTCTTCCAGCGGCTCTGGCGTGGGTGGGAGAGCCGGGATATGCCCTCGCAGCCGTTGCTGATTCCTGAGCCGGTCGAGCTGTCGGCGGCTCAGAGCATGTTGTTACTGAAACACAGTGATGAGCTGGAGAAACTCGGCCTTCTGATTGAACCATTTGGCGCCACTGCTGTGGCAATTCGCGGGGTGCCGGTTGGGCTTGGCAAGGTGGATGCTGCGATCCTGGTGCAGGACCTGCTCGATGACGTCACGAAGTGGGATCGCGCGTCGTCGTTGGCGATGCGGATTCAACCTGTGCTGGCCTCGCTGGCTTGCCATGGAGCGGTACGGGCCGGACGCGCCTTGGCTCTTCCTGAAATTCAACAGCTGATTCGCGATTGGGTAGAAGAAGGGGTCATCATGACCTGTCCGCATGGGCGCCGTACGGCATTTCGTCTTTCAACCGATGAGCTTGCCAAGCTGTTCGGGCGGGTTGGATGGACATGATGGCCGTTCCTGCGAAGATGATGCGCCGCCTCTCCGAATCGCAGATCCCTTGTAAACCGGTGGTCGTGATTGTGGGGCCGACCGCTGTGGGAAAGAGCCGCGTCGCCGTCGAGGTCGCAAAGGTATTCGAGACCGAGGTGCTCACGGCGGATTCACGACAAGTCTATCGTGGCATGGATGTCGGGACAGATAAGCCGGATCCGGAAGAGCGCCAGGCGGTCCCTCATCGGTTGATCGATCTCGTCGATCCTGGAGAATCGTTTAACACGGGGATGTATCGCCGCCTGGCGATTGATGAAATCGAGCGTCTCTATCGAGATGGCCGTCTTCCGTTGGTGGTGGGTGGCACAGGGCTTTATGTGCGGACTCTCCTCCAGGGTTTGTGCCATGCGCCACAGTCAGATCCGATTATGCGGGTGGCGCTGAGACGGGAGGCCGAGGACCAGGGGCATGATCGTCTCTATGCACGGCTCGTGGATGTCGACCCTGAGACTGCGGCGCGGTTGCATCCACGAGACGAATCGAAAGTGATCCGCGCGCTGGAGGTGTACCAGCTGTCCGGACGTCGGATGTCGGCGTTTCAACAGGAACACGGGTTTGCCGAGCGGCCATTTTCGGCCTTGGTCATTGGATTGAACCGAGACCGGGCCGCCCTGTATCGCCGTATCGAAGAGCGGATCGATTGGCAGCTGGCTCATGGTTTGATTGAAGAGACGCGGCAACTTTTGGCTCAGGGGTATCCGCGCATGAGTGCGGCGATGAAGGGCTTGGGGTATCGGCAGGTGGCTGAGCATTTGGCCGGCGAATATGATGCCGCTGAAATGGTTCGACGGTTCAAACGAGACACGCGACATTTTTCCAAACGGCAAATGACGTGGTTTCGAAAAGAGCCTGGGATTCAGTGGTTGATGGTTGAGGAGTCGGAATCCGCACAGCACACGGCCGTGAAGGTGATCGGACAGGTGGATCGATTTCTCGCCACACTTGGGAGCCAAGGATGACACGACAAGGGAACCGGGCGCGCGCTGACATCGGGATCATCGGTGGAAGTGGGTTGTACGACGTCGAAGGGCTTCGGAAGGTCAAGGAGCTTTCGGTCAAGACTCCCTTCGGGGCTCCATCTGACACCCTATTGCTCGGTGAATTGGACGGAATTCGTATCGCCTTTCTCTCGCGGCACGGACGCGGCCACCGGGTCAATCCTTCCGAAATCAACTATCGTGCGAATATCTATGCCCTAAAGTCGCTGGGTGTTCGGCGGGTGATTTCAGTGAGTGCGGTCGGCAGCATGAAGGAATCAATCAAGCCTGGTGACGTGGTGTTGCCGGATCAATTTATCGATCTCACCAAACGGCGGGTGTCGACCTTCTTTGAAGGAGGGATTGTTGCTCATGTGGCGTTCGGCGATCCGGTCTGTGCCTCGCTCTGTGCGGCATTGTTGGATGCGGCCCACACGGTTGGCGCCACTGTTCATCGTGGTGGCGTCTATATCTGCATCGAAGGCCCGCAGTTTTCGACCAAAGGGGAGTCTCGGTTGTATCGCCAGTGGGGTGCGAGTGTGATCGGGATGACGAATCTCCCTGAGGCGAAGCTCGCACGCGAGGCAGAACTCTGTTACGCCACGGTGGCCTTGGCGACCGATTACGACTGTTGGCATGAGACGGAGCAGGCCGTCACTGTTGATTCGATCTTGACCACGCTCCGTCAGAATGTCACGCTGGCCAAGCAACTCTTGCGGGCGGCGTTGCGCGCGGTAGCCGACGTCAAGGCGTGTGGGTGTCATCGTGCGTTGCAGGACGCCATTATTACGGCTCCGGATCGGATGCCGGCCTCGATCCGACGGAAGCTGGCCTTGTTGATGGATCGGGTTATTCTGGAGAAGAAAGGAGCTCGGTAAGCCATGGGGAAGCTGCTCGTCGTCGGATCAGTTGCGTTAGATACGGTGAAAACACCGTTCGGGGAAGTGAGCGAGGTCCTCGGAGGTTCGGCCACATTTTTTTCCACTGCGGCCAGCTATTTTACCAGTGTGGATCTCATTGCCGTGGTGGGAGAAGATTTCCCCCAGCAACACCTGACCTTTCTGAAGAGCCGTGGCATCGACTTAACCGGGTTGGAGCGGAGGCCTGGGGCGACGTTCCGATGGAAAGGGGAGTACACGCATCAGTTGAACGAAGCGCGCACCCTCGATACGAAACTCAACGTCTTTGAAACCTTTCGGCCGAAGATTCCTGAGTCCTATCGATCCCCGGAGCTCTTATTCTTGGGCAATATTGACCCGGAGTTGCAGTTCGATGTGTTGCAAAAGCTCCCCCGTCCGCCGTTGGTTGCGTGCGATACGATGAATTTTTGGATCAATGGCAAGCGTGATGCGTTGTGGCGGGTGTTGGAGCAGGTCGATATTCTGATTGTGAACGATGGAGAGGCCCGGGCGCTCGGCGAAGATTCAAATCTCGTAAAGGTCGCACAAAAAGTGCTCGCACGCGGGCCGAAGCATCTCATCATCAAACGTGGTGAGTATGGAGTGTTGATGTTTACGGGGAAACAGGTGTTCGGGGCTCCAGCCTTTCCGCTTGAAGACGTGCGCGATCCGACCGGTGCGGGAGATTCGTTTGCCGGCGGGTTTCTGGGCTACTTAGCGGCCACCGGGAATCGTTCGATTGACGCGTTTAAGCAAGCGATTATCTTCGGGAGCGTCATGGCGTCATTTGCTGTAGAATCCTTTAGTCTTGACCGTTTGCGAATCCTGGACTACAAAGAGGTTCAAGAGCGGTTTCGAGCCTTTAAGCAGTTGACTCATTTCGAGGATATTCCGTGATGCAGCTTTCCTCTGTGGCTTCGCTTGTTCGACCATGTGCGGGCTTGGGGGTTGCGTTGGTTCTGGTGGTCGGATGGCTGCCTGGTTGTGCTACATCGGACGTGTCGGCCCAGAAGTCGAAAGGGTACTATCAGGAAGGTGTGGCGAGTCTGGAGTCCGATCAGCAGAGGGCGTTCGTGTCATTCCAGAAGGCAGTGAAGCTGGATCCAAATAATAAGGAAGCGCGATACGGGCTCGGCCATATTCTGGCGATGCAGGGTAAATTGCCCCAAGCTGAAGAAGAATTGATGGCTGCGACGAAGCTTGATGAGAATTACTCAGAAGCCTATACCTATTTGGGTCAGATTTTGGAGAGAGAGGGGCGATGGACGGAGTCAATCGCTGCATTTCGTCAGGCGCTAACCAATCCCTTGTATGCCACGCCGGATCTGGCGCGATTCCATCTCGGTCGTTTATTGGCTCACGAGAAGGATTATCAGGGCGCGATGGAAGCATTTGAGGATGCCTTAGTCGTCAATCCGCCCAATGTTCCCCCAGCGCTGTTACACTTGGAGTTGGGACGTGCCTATTACAATCTGGGGTTCGACAGACGCTCTAGAGAAACGCTGACCAAGGTGATGGCACTCGATAAGAGCGGCGAGTATGCTGCTGCGGTGAAGGAGTTGCTGACACGGCTGAAGCCGTAGAGAGACACGCATGGAATCGATCGGCGAGTTCTTTAAACAAGTGCGAGAGGCCAAGGGGCTCACAATCGATGACGTCGCATCCAAGACGCGAATTCGGAACGATTTTGTGAAGGCGTTAGAAGAAGGGAATTTTGCCAAGTTGCCCGATCAAGTGTTCGCGCGAGGCTTTGTCCGGTCCTATGCCAGGTCCCTGGGGCTCGACGAAGACGACGCGATTCAACGATTCACTCAATCGTCTGGCGCCTATTATGACAAGCAAGGCGAGCGGGAACGTCTGAAAGCCAGGCAGGCAGAAGAAGATCGGAAACGCAAATCCAATCGGAAAGCCGTCGCCATCGCGATCGGCATCGCGATTCTCACGCTTATTTTCCTTTTGAGCCGGGAACAATCCTCGCTCCTGGTCCGTCGTTCGAGTTCAGACACACCAGTTCCCACATCCAAGCGGACCGTTCCACCGGTTTCTGAATCTCAAGACGCGCCGCCTGCCCGGCTCGCTGAAGCGGTTCCCCCGGTTCCCCCGGCTCCCCCCGTTCCTCCGGTTGTCGCGACTCCGCCTACCCCTTCTAAGACCAAACCGAGTGAGCCCCCTCCGGCCCAAACCAAGGTGGTCGAAGGAAATAATGCTGGGTCAGGGAGTGGCTCAGTCCCCACAGCGTCGTCTGCTGGGTCAGAGCAGATGGCTTCCGTACCTGCATCACTGGGGAGCGACGGGCCTCTGGGAGGGATTTCACTGGAGGGGTCCGCAGCGACAGAAGGACAGTTGCTGCTTGACCTTGAGGCGATAGAGCTGAGCTGGGTCGTTGTTCAAATCGATGGCGGGAGCCCGCAAGAGGCCTTGCTACGGCCTGGAGAGAGGGCCAGATGGAAAGGCCAAGACCAATTTATTCTGACCCTCGGTAATGCCGGTGGCGTCAAGGCCGAACTCAATGGCAAACCTCAAAAGCCCTTCGGTCCAAGCGGCAAAGTTGCGCGTGATATCGTCATCAAACGCTGATCGGACGTGCGCACCTGCCACCTGAAGAACGAGTAGGATTCTCTGCGCCGATTCAATCGGTCCCCTGGATTCAAATCCATGCAGACTCTGGTTCGATGACTGAAGGTTTTGACTCGTGGTGCCGGAGATTGCTGGTGCGCAAGATCGTGGGTGGGGCGTCGCAGCAAGGACTGAGGCACAATGGCGCCACCCTTGGGAGGCTTCTGGGACTTTCATGACCGAGGTATCCCCAACTAATTGAAATATCGTGTTTCGCGAGGGACGCGTTCTGGCATGAGCTTTGATATATATCTGGTTAGGTTGTGATGAAATTCGCGGAGTGGAAGCGAGTCAGAGCATTCAGGTTTGCTTGACATGAGTGGAAGGCCGTTGTTATATTCGCCCGCGTTTTGTCGCTTTGACTTGGATCGCATATAAGCTGGTGGCCCGATGTCGAATTCATGTGCAGTGGTTAAACACAAAGGAGGAAATCTGATGGGGTATGTTGCTAAGTTCCTGGGAATCAGCGCAGCGCTGATTATGCTATCGGCCTCAATGGTGGGAGCCGAAGAGAAGGATCCACTCAAGGCGCGTGTTCCGCCTGATCAGATGGCCGACGCGAAGGCCAACAAGAATCCGGTTGCCGCGACCCCGGAGAGTATTGCCAAAGGAAAGGCGCTGTACGAGGGTAAGGGCACCTGCTTCAATTGTCATGGTAAGGAGGGGAATGGTCAGGGCGAGGCCGGTAAGGTGCTGAATCCGAGCCCCCGCGATTTCTCGAACTGCAAATTCCATAAGAAGCGGAAAGATGGCGAACTCTTCTGGATCATCAAGAACGGGAGCGCAGGCACAGGCATGATCTCCTTGACCCCAGCAATCATTTCCGAAGAAGAAGCCTGGACGATCATCAACTACGAGCGCACGTTCTGTAAAGGCGAGTAGTTTCCTCAAAGCTGTAGGTTCAAGAGGGTGGAGGACCGAATCCTCCACCCTCTTTTTTTCTTCCGATCCTGTGATTCTGTCAGGATGCTCAAAAAGGTCGTCCAGCAAGGCCGCAGCGAGTGAAGACCTGAGGTGTCCCCTTGCGGTACGTTGAGGGTCTGAACAAAGCGAGAACGCCGCTGACGAGCTTTTTCAGCATCCTGCTAGTTAGTGGGCTTCGGTGCCCAGGATCGCAGCTTGTTTCGTCAATATCAAGGCAGCAGAAGGATCGGTGGGGCCGATTGTTGGAACAACGAGCAGGCGTTGTTCTTGGTTCATGTAGGTCTTGGAGGCCCAACGTACTTTCTGGCTGAGATACGTTACTGCTTCGCCGAGTGTCAGGTCGCCATCCCGATTGATGTCTGCCTCCCCGCGCAGTGCCCGCAGCAGATAGTAGGTGAAGAGGCCATGCCGATGTTGGTTGTCTTCCAACCCCTGCCCGACACCGCTGGTTCCAATGATATGGAGAGTCGAGCTTCCCGTAGGATTCCATTGTGGGACCGTGCCCAGAGGGGGCTTGGCTCGGCTGTCTGGTTCCATGCGCGATACGGTGCCATCGAACAGGAACACCGTTTGTTTTGCATGTACGCGAGACAGCGCTGCTTCCAAATCCTTGATCGGATAGGCCCGTGAGGCGGTCGTATCGGTTCCATCGTATGGGACCAAGAACGTCTCTCCCGTCGAAGAGACCGAAGCCAGACCAGCGAAATAGATGATGACGACTGCGTCTTTGTGTATGTGAGCCGGCATCCAGTCCAGCAACGCTTCGTCGAGCTCCGAGCGTGTCGCTTTCCTGTCTTGCAGAAGAAGAATGTTGGAGGCGGGTACACCGCCAAGGGTCTGAAAGTAGCCGGCGACTAATTGGGCATCCGAGGAAGCGAATTTTCTGGATGGGACTTGTCGGCTTCGGTACGATCCGATTCCAATTGAGATCAAGTAGGTGTGGGGTTGTCTGAATTCGGTGACGGTCGCAGGCAAGTGGTCCACATCGTCGACTGTGACGCCGGCTGGTTGAATCGCCAGTGCCAGAGTTTGTGGCGGTGGCTGTGGATGAGTTCCTGAGTCAGAGA
Source organism: Nitrospirota bacterium (assembly GCA_039931295.1). Taxonomy (GTDB): domain Bacteria; phylum Nitrospirota; class Nitrospiria; order Nitrospirales; family Nitrospiraceae; genus Palsa-1315. The sequence continues at coordinate 11,782 of JBDTSF010000371.1, forward strand.
CCGCCACATAGATTTCAGCTCTTTCCGGTTGAAGGGACTGGGGTATCGTCGCCACAAATTCCATCGAGCGGGATTGACCCGCTTGCAGTCGTCCGATCGACAGCGTCGTAGTTGGAAACTGGGCAAGTAGCGAGGCGGTTCCCGTAAGGACCGCCGTGATATTCTGAAGTTCCTGTTCTCCTCGGTTCACGAGATCGATGCGCACCCGAAGGCGCTCGCCTCCTTCAAAGATTAGATTACTGTTTTCATCCAGCACTGTGGCCTTAAACAGGAGTGCCGATGGAGTGCCTTGGGCCGGCATGGCCGCTGTCGGTGGAACGGGTCTGGCAGGCAATGTTGCCACTGGGGCGGATCCATCCGTCGCGGCCAACTGGGTTCTGACAGCGCGCATGAATTGTGTCGAGAGGGCGATTCCCGCGTCATGGACGAATTCCCTCATATTGCCATAATCGCATCGGCGTGGGGTTGGCTCGAGAATAAGGCGTTGGTTGTGCACGATGGAAACGTTCTGCCTGCCAAGCTCTCTTCCCCCGGCATCCTTCAGAGTGACAAGTGTCTCGATGGTCATGTCTGCGGGTACCCGATCATAGACATGGTCGGCCCAAAGTTTGAGGCCTGAGCGTTGGAGTGTGACGATGATCTCCTTGTCGGACGGGATTTGCGCAGGGGTTCCATCGGCGACTGTCACAGCCCTAAAGTTTTTGGAGGCCGCGTCAATCATCAGTGATTCGATTTCTTCACCCACGTTGAGTGCATGGGGGCTATTGCACCCATCGATGTATTGCATGGTGAGGTTCGTGAAGGAGGGGTCGAAGATCAGCTTGACGGAGTTGGCCAGCCGTGGACCCAAGTCCGGTAAAGGGGTCCGGTGCAGCACCGACGTCACCTGATCGCATCCAGACAGTTCACCGGCTGTGATGAGCAGAAACAAGAGAATGGCCCATCGTATGGTGAGTTGCTGCGGAAAGCCTGTTGGGCGCCGTTCAATGGCCATGATGAAACAGTCTGGCGTGACCGGCGTTCAAGCCCGATCCCGAATCGATATGTGAGGCTGAATGTAGCAGGGCTTCGGGCGTTTTGCGAGCCGGTGAATCCATAGGTATCGTGTAGACAGCTGGAGTCAGTCGGGTGAATTCTGGGAGAACGCGTCTTCTGGTAGGGTTGCAAAGGGGAAGGGTTCCGCCCACTTGACAGATCTGCTGACGGGGAGCGAACGTACAACAGTGGAGAATGAAGCGGCGGAGGAAGCTGCAGGGCCTGAGGTGGGGAATGCGTCGTCGGTTTAATCAATTCAGCCTCATGCTCAGCGCAGTATTCTTAGTGTCTTGTGCTTCCGCCGTTCCACCGGCACGGATTGGCGAGTATGTGTCCTCATGGCGTCAGGTCAGCAGCGAAGCGTCCCCGAGGATCGATCAGCGCCCCGTACAGGCAGGGCTTGTCATGGTGTCGGATACGGCAGAGCCGGGCGCGGCTCCGAGTCTGCCGGAAGAGGCGCTGGTTCGCCTCGGCGAAAGTCTGCAACGGGACCTTGCCCGTGCGATTCCTATTGCGATCACAGAGATACTCTCAGCGGACGGTATCCGGCCGCGGCCGCAGGGAAATTGGGTCCAGTTCGCAGAATTGGGGCAGCAACGCGGGTTTGACTATCTGGCTGTGGTGGTCGTCTCCAGCGCTGAGCAGGAATATCCGATAACCCTCTCTCTAGGATTGACCACGCATGCACAGCCTGGATTTCGTCGAGACAACTGGTCGCTGCTGGAGTTCGTTCTATTGGATTTGAAGCAGTATCAGGTCGTAGCGCAGGCCGAAGGAAGAGGTTGGGCTACGCTGGATTGTCCGAGTGCCCCAGGGATCGATCAATGGTATCCAGCGATCTTCTTGCGTCCACAGGATGAGCGGCGTATCTGGCCTCCGACATACACGGGAGCGCCGAATACGCTACGCGTGGTGTCCTTCGAGCAAGCGGCTCGGCGGCTGGTGTTGAAGCTGCACAATTCGTGGCGTGGAGTATGAGAGTCCGAAGCGGCGATTCGATCTGCCACCGTATCGTAGGAATATAGCTTTGCCCATCCCTCCTACATCACGGCCACACTGAACGATACCCTTCAGGCTCTGTCCGGTAAGGTTTCGACTGAGGGTATTAGTCTTTGAAGCCCTTGGAATGGATAGTGTACAATATACCGCGCGGCTTATGTGGTCGTGTCAGTCAACCCGTGGAGGAACACTGTTATGGTCATGCGGAGTCGGGTGTGGAATATTCGAGGTCTTGTTGCCGGTCTCGGTTTAGTCATGGGCGCCGTTGCCGTTACTATCCTACCTGGTGAGCCGACAGCCTTGGCCGCTGGGGTTCCCGCCGGGATGACACAAGGGTTTTCTGAAATCGTCAAGAAGGTAACACCGGCTGTGGTGAATATTGCCGTCACCGGTGGTGGAGAGGGGAGGGGTCGAGGTCGGAAGTCGCCGGTACCGCCAGGTCCCTTTGGAGGACCTCCAGGTGAAGAAGCGCCGGAGGGTGAACTTCCAACGCCTCCGCCGATGCCGCCTGGTGGTGGACATGGACGCCCTGATCAGAGTGCCGGGTCCGGGGTCATTTTCGATTCGAATGGATTTATCGTGACCAATAATCACGTCGTCGAAGGCGCCACGCAGATCACTGTCACGCTGAGCGATCGACGTGAGTTCAGCGCGAAAGTGGTGGGAACCGACCCGAAGACGGATTTGGCGGTGGTCAAGATCGAGGCGAAGGACCTCCCATCCTTAAAATGGGCGGAGTATGAGAAGTTGGAGGTCGGCGACTTGGTATTAGCCGTCGGCAGCCCGTTTGGACTGAGTTCAACCGTCACGCTGGGCATCATCAGCGCCTTGGGGCGCGGCAACGTCGGGATTGCCGACTATGAAGATTTCATTCAGACCGACGCCGCGATTAATCCTGGCAATTCCGGCGGGGCGTTGGTCAATGTGAGCGGCGAGCTGATCGGAATCAATACGGCCATCTTCTCCAGGACGGGTGGGTCGGAGGGGATTGGGTTTGCCATTCCCAGCAGCATTGCGTTGGATATCGTCGAGAGCCTACAGAAGACCGGCAAGGTTGTCCGGGGCTGGATGGGTGTCGCCATTCAAGAAATTACGCCGGCCTTGGCCAAATCTTTCAAACTCCCGGAACAGCGCAAAGGCGTATTGATCAGCGACGTGAATGAGAGTGGTCCTTCGCATGCTGCGGGTGTGAAGCGCGGTGATGTGGTGATCGCATTCAACGGAAAAGAAGTCCAGAATGTGAGTCAGTTGCGCAACCTCGTCGCGCGCACGATGGTCGGTAAGGATGCGCAGGTAAAGGTGTTGCGAGACGGGAAGGAGCAGACGATCGCTGTGAAGGTGGCGGAGCGGCCGACGGATGAGATGTTGGCGAAAAAAGAGCCGACAACTCCTAAGGAACCGGTCGAAACGGCTAAGTTGCCCGACAATGTCTTGGCGTCCATTCGAGTGCAGGGGTTGGACGCGGCCACGATGAGTCAATTGAATATCCCGGCGAAGATGACGGGTGTCGTCGTGATGTCAGTCGAGGGCGGCGGCCCTGCAGAAGCGGCGGGTCTGCAGCGTGGCGATGTGATTCAGGAAGTAAACCATGAAGTCGTGAAGACACTCGAAGACTACCAGAGCGCTTCGAGTAAGCTGAAAAAAGATGAGTTGGCCGTCCTGCTTCTCAGCCGGCAGGGGAATAGCTTGTTTGTTGCAGTCAATCCCAAATAATAGGCATGACGCTAGCCGGGACCGCTCGGATACCGAGGGGTCCCGCTAGCCATCGGATGAACGGATCGTATGTCCAACGGCCCGAATTCACTTCATCAGTGGCTGCAGGACACGATCTTCAAGCCGCTGGAAGATAAGAAAATGCCGGTCATGGAGCACCTCGTGGAGCTCCAGGTCCGGCTGACACGAGTGGCCATCATCACGGCGGTGGTCTTTGCCGGCACATTTTTCTATGCCGACACGTTGGTCAAGTGGCTTCGCATCCCCCTTCAAAACATGTTTATGTTGGGCTCTTTGTCGTGGGTGCCGACCGATCTGCCCACTGTCCCGTTCGTCTTCCTTGCGCCGGCTGAAGCGTTATGGCAGAACGTCAAGGTAGCCGGGCTCTTTGCAGTCGTTGCCGCGACCCCCTACATTTTGTTTGAGATCTGGCAATTCGTCGTGCCGGGCCTCCATGCCCAGGAGCGGCGCTTTGTCGCCCCGTTTGTGATGCTGACCGCCGTCGCCTTTTACGCAGGCGTCGGGTTTGCCTTTTTCTTCGTGCTGCCGTTTGCGCTGAATTTTTTGATCGCCTATGGCGTCAACGCCGGCTTCGTTCCTCAGATCTCCATTGCGCAGTATGTCGGGTTTGCCCTCTGGTTCTTGATGGTATTCGGGCTGATTTTCGAAGTTCCGCTGGCAATCACACTCATGGCGAAACTTGGATGGACCGATGCGCCGTTTCTGATTCGATATTGGAAGTGGGCGTTGCTGGGATCCTTTGTGATTGCCGCAATTCTGACACCGACGCCTGATCCGTTTAATCAAGCGCTCATGGCGGGCCCGATGTTTCTACTGTACTGGGTTGGAATTTTCGGCGCCAAGTATTTCGGCAAGACTAAACCAGTCGCAGAGGGTCAAGCTGGTGTCCCAGCAGTCGCAATGGCTGGGGCCGGGGCCGGCACCACATCCTCCAATGCGATATCGAAGCCCTCAGACGGCGACTATGTCGGCGTGCCGACAGATCGACGATGATGACCAGCCTTCAGGTAGACCGAACCTGATATCTCACAAAAGGAACAAGCATGGCGCGTGAATTAAATGTGATTCAACCTCCCAGCTCCGGTGGTAGCGATGCCTGCGTCTACATGTGGGCCTGCGCGATCTGCGACGAAAATGAAACCTGTCAGAAGGACAAGGAGGGACACAGTCGCTGGTTGGTGGCCAAACGGATGGAGAGGATTGAATACAAAGTGCTTATCATGAGCAACAAGGGTGGAGTCGGAAAGAGTACCTGTACAACAAACCTTGCCGTGAGTCTTGCGCTTAAAGGGTGGCACGTGGGTATTTGCGATATGGACATCCATGGTCCGAACATTCCCAAGATGGTGGGGGCCGAAGGGCAGAAGCTTAAGATCAGCAGTTCGGGCGGAATTATTCCCTTCCAGGCGTATAACCTCAAGATTGCATCGATGTCTTTCCTATTGCAGAACTCTGATGATCCGATCATCTGGCGCGATGCGTACAAGTATGAGTTCATCAACCAGCTCTTGGGCGGTGTCGAGTGGCAGGATCTCAATTTTTTGTTTGTCGACCTTCCTCCAGGGACCGGCAACGAATCGGTCACGACCATCGACCTGCTCGGCAATGTCAGCGGTGCGGTGATCGTGACGACGCCGCAGGAAGTGGCCCTCTTAGATTCACGCAAGTCGGTCACATTCTGCAAAGACAGCGAAGTGCCGATTATTGGGATTGTTGAAAATATGAGCGGGTTAGAGTGCCCCCATTGCCACAATCATATTGAGGTGTTCAGAAAGGGAGGCGGAGAAGCGTCTGCATTGGATATGGGTGTGCCCTTCCTCGGGCGGATTCCGCTCGATCCCGATGTCGTGATCCAGTCCGATGCCGGTGAGCCGTTTGCGATGTTCAACTCCGATACGGCTACGGCCGAGTGTTATCACGAGATTGCAAACAAGGTCGAAGCGTTCTGCAAGAAGCGCGGGTCCCTCGTGAATGTTGGATCTCGGCAGGCGCACTGATAAAGGGGAAAAGGTGAAAGCGATAGACGCAACACAGGGGCTTACGCAGTTGGAGGAGGCGCAACGGATTGTCTTGGAGTCTACGCCGATCCTGGGCTTGGAGAAAATTTCGATCCTTGACGCGTTAGGCCGTGTTCTCGGTGAGGACATTGTGGCGGAACGGGATAATCCACCCTGGGACAACAGTGCGATGGATGGCTTTGCGGTGCGGTGGGACGATATCAAGCAGGAGCATGCCATTCAGAAAGCGGTCACGCTCACAGTAATCGAGGATGTCGCGGCAGGCAAGATGCCGTCACAGTCCGTCGGCGCAGGGCAGGCGATTCGCATCATGACCGGAGCTCCGCTCCCGAAGGGGGCAGATACGGTTTTGAAGGTGGAAGACACTGAGCATACCGCGGATTCCGTGCGCGTTTTCAAGCCGGAACAGCAAGGCGCCAACGTTCGGGCTCAAGGTGAAGACGTCAGGAAAGGCGAGTGCATTATCGGCAAGGGGACTCGGATTCGCCCAGGGGAAGCGGGGATGTTGGCGATCCTCGCCAAGTCGTTCGTCTTCGCTCATCAGCGGCCCCGTGTGGCAATCCTCTCGACCGGTGACGAATTGGCGGATTTGGACGAGCGATTCAGCGAGGAGAAAATTATCAATTCCAACAGCTATGGGATTGCGGCTGCGGTGCAGGAGGCAGGTGGCATTCCTCTACTGCTCGGGATTGCGCGGGATACACCTGCTGCGTTGAAGGACAAGATTTCGCAGGGGCTGACGGCGGATATTCTCGTGCTGTCCGGTGGTGTGTCGATGGGCGACTACGATTTTACAAAAGCGGTCTTCCAAGAACTGGGTGCAGCAATGAATTTTTGGAAGTTAGCGATCAGGCCCGGGCAGCCTCTTGCCTTCGGCAAGATTCAGGGCAAGTTGGCGTTCGGCTTGCCGGGGAATCCCGTGTCCTCCATGGTGACGTTCGAACAACTGGTTCGGCCGGCCATGCTTAAAATGAGCGGGCACCGGAGCTATGGTCGTCCGGTCGTGCGGGCGATCTTCCAGGAGAAATTTTCCAAACGGACGGATCGGCGTCACTTTCTTCGTGGGGTGCTTACAATGGAAGAAGGGGTCTTCAAGGTTCGCACAACCGGCGCGCAAGGGTCCGGGATATTGACGTCTATGATGAAAGCCAATTGTTTGATCGATATACCGGTCGAAGTCGAACGCGTGAATCCGGGTGATCTGGTCTCGGTGCAACTGCTGAGCGGAGAAGCGTGGATCACCCATGCCGATCCGGCTCAGACGAGCGGGCATCGCCTCTCATGTTGCTGAAGGTAATGGTGAGCAGCGCCACGTGGGCATCCGTATATGGTTGATCGGTCCTCACAACGAAGGGCTCTTTTTGTATGGGCGTGCCTATTGTTTGTTTTGTCGGTCGGTCGAACAGCGGGAAAACCACGCTGATCGAGCGAGTGATTCCTCAGTTAGTCCAGGCTGGCTACAAAGTGGCGACGGTAAAGCACGCCGGCCATGGATTCGATCTCGATACGGAAGGGAAAGACAGTTGGCGTCATAAGCGAGCTGGGGCCAGTAGTGTGATGGTGCTCTCCAAGGGCAGTATGGCGATGTTTGCCGACGTGCCTGATCAGTTGAACGTCGAGGCCGTGCGGGATCGGTTTCTCGATGACACCTACGACTTGATCATTGCCGAAGGATGGAAGCACGAACACTATCCGAAGATCGTCATCGTCCGTGAGCAGATCGGTGAAATTCCTGTGTCGACGGAAGGGCTTCTTGCGGTGGTATCGGACAAGCCCGTGGATCTAGCTGTTCCGTTGTTTGGACTGGACGATGTCGTTGGCGTGGCGGCGTTGATCATGAGGCAGTTTCCACGATCACCATCCCGCGCAGATCAGCAGAGCGCGAAGCGTATCTCGTGAAGCGTGTCTCGTTCAGGCGTTTCAAGTTTCAGGTTCGAGACCCGAGTTTCAGCAATCCGAAACGAGCAATTTGAAACCTGAAACTAGAAACTAGAAACCAGCAACTCCACTCCCGAACACTAAGCCGCCGATCGTTCATGCCCACATCCGTTCTTCACGTCCAACATCTGATGAAACGGTTCGGCGAGTTTGTCGCCGTCAACGATATTTCGTTCGACATCAGGCCGGGAGAGATTCTTGGGTTGCTTGGCCCGAACGGAGCAGGGAAAACCACCACGATTCACATGCTGCTCGGGGTGGTGAAACCGACTGCCGGCTCCATTCAGATGTTCGGGCTCGATTTGGCGACTCATCGTGAAGAAATTCTCCAGCAAGTGAACTTTTCTTCCACCTATGTCTCTCTGCCTCAGGCGCTCACGGTCGAAGAGAATCTCTGGGTGATTGCGCGGCTCTATGGTCTGACTCAGATCCAGGAGCGTGTCAATGACATCGTGAAGCGGCTTGAGATGGAGGAATTTCGCCATAAAGTGACGCGCAAGCTCTCCTCCGGTCAAAGCACTCTTCTTGGGCTGGCCAAGGCGTTTCTGACCGGACCGAAGATTCTGTTTCTCGATGAGCCGACGGCGAGTCTGGATCCAGACATTGCGCAAAAGATTCGAGGCTTTCTCAAAGAGGAGCAACGATCGTCCGGGCTCAGCGTGCTCTATACGTCGCACAACATGCATGAGATGGAAGAGATGTCGGATCGGATCATCTTTCTCCAGCGTGGAAAGATTGTGGCGGAGGGGACGGCGGAGGAGATCGTGACCCGGTTTGGGCAGGCGGACTTAGAAGAAGTGTTTGTGAAGTTGGCGCGGGAGAAGTAGGGGGGGCACTGGGGGATCCCGTGTTCCCGGAGTGCGCACGGTCGGAATGTGCTCGCTCAATGGGCGCGGTGGGAACCATGACCAGCCCCCCCTGAATGGTTGTTTGGAGAGGGAAGAGAAGAGGAAAGATGAAGGCTCATCGAATTTATGCCTTAGTGGTGAGATATATGTACCTGTACCGGCGGAGTTTGCCGCGTATAATGGAAATCTTCTATTGGCCGTTCTTAGATCTCGTCATTTGGGGATTCATTACGGTCTATCTCATGAAATTCCAGGAGCAGATCCCTGGAGTGGTGACATTTTTTTTAGGCGCGTTGATTCTGTGGGATATCCTATTCCGAGCCCAGCAGGGAGTGACGATTTCATTTCTGGAAGAGATTTGGGCGAGAAATCTCATGAACCTATTTGCCAGCCCACTGAAGCCGAGCGAGTTCCTTGCCGCGACAATGGTGATGAGCGTCCTCAAAGTGATCGCTGTGTCTGTCGTGATGGTCGTATGCGCGGGCTTGTTCTACTCATATAATATCTTTGTGATCGGGATGTGGCTCATTCCGTTCGTCTTGAATCTCGTGATGACAGGATGGATTATCGGGGTACTGACTACGGCTCTCATCATGCGATATGGCCAGGAGGCGGAAGTCCTGGCTTGGAGCATGGTATTTCTTTTCCAGCCGATCTCTTGTGTGTTTTATCCGATGGAGGTGCTCCCAGTTTGGCTGAAGGCCATTGCCTGGATAAACCCGGCTGCTCACGTGTTTGAAGGGATGCGTGCCGTGATAAACAGCTCTGCCGAGCCGATGGCACATCTTGGTTGGGCAACCGGTCTGAATGTATTGTTCCTCGCCATAGTCATTGCCGCCTTCCATTGGACGTTTGAACTTTGTAAGGAACGAGGATTGCTGGTGCGTATTGGGGAGTAAACCGATGGGTAGGCTTGGTGCGCGAAAACGCATTGATACGGAAGAGCTTTAGTGGTACGTGCGCGTATTACAACAGGAAAAGATTCTTGCAGGATGCTCAAAAGGTTCGTCCAGCTAGGCCGCAGCGAGTGAAAGGCCGACGCGTACCCTCTGGGGTACGTGGAGGGTTTGAACGATGCGAGAACGACGCTGGCGGACTTTTTCAGCATCCTGCTGGGCTTCGGATTGCCATTTTCAAGAAAGCTGTGATAGCCTTGAATGACCTTACCGCAGGGGCCTGGCGGCGAGGTAGAACGAAATATACAGGTCTGCAGCATTGATGTTGCCTTGCCCGAGAATCTCGCCGGAAGCCAGACCTAAGCCGCCGCATCTTTCGCGTCTTCGGCCCGCTCCTTCCTCCGTTCCTCGTGTACAAGACAATATCATCATACTCATAAGGAGGAACCCCAGATGGGTTCAAAGATCTATGTCGGTGGGTTGCCCTATTCGGCAACTGAGCAGGAGATGAGTGATCTGTTCGGGCAACATGGCGCCGTCGCGTCTGCGCGGATCATTACGGATAAGTTCACGGGACAGTCACGCGGCTTCGGCTTCGTTGAGATGACTTCCGATGCGGAAGCGCAGGTGGCCATTACCGCTCTCAATGGTGCGGAAATGGGTGGTCGGACGCTCACCGTGAATGAAGCCCGTCCCCAGGAGCCTCGTACTGGTGGCGGTGGTGGTGGATTTGGTGGCGGTGCTGGCGGCGGTAAGCGAGATCGCTGGTAGTCTGTCACCGCGAATACAAACCGGGGCTGTTATCATGAAGATGACAGCCCCTTTTTTCTGCCTGGTGGACTGATCGAATGAGTGGTGGCGAAACAAGAGCGACAGAGTTCTGATCAGCCCGATTGAGAAGTGACACATTGTATCGAGCCTTGACCAGGCTCTCTCGTGATGTGTAGGGTCCCCTGCTTATATCGCGTGTATTGGGTGGATTACGTTGCAGGCAACGGGTGGCGACTCTCAATCGCTGGCTGGTTTTCGACCGAACACCGACAAACCTCTCTAATCAAACCACTCGTCACCGACTCTGGGAGCTTTTGGCAGGCCTTCCGTCAGACTCTCGGCTGAGGGTGGAGATGCGTGAAGTGCTTGCTGCACAAGTTCGACCAAGGCTCGTGGCTCAAATGGTTTTGAAAGAAATAAAAGGCTTCCCCGGCGTAGGCCGTACCCTGCCAAATCCTGATCGATCTTGCCGGACATAATGATGACTCGCAGGTCTTTTCGTATGCGGAGTGCACGGACAGCCAACTCATGGCCGTGTACATGGGGGAATTGATTGGCGCTTGAGGCCAATTGAAAACCCGGAGGGGGAAGGACGAGGTCTGTCAGCAGCAGATCGATGGGCCCATCGTGCTGCGTACAGACTCTGAGGGCGTCTGAGCTGCCCTCGGCATTGAGAACGGAAAAGCCTGCCTGCTGAAGGATTGCCTTGCATAACTTTGTGATAGACGGTTCGTCATCGACCACCAGGACGGTCGGGGGCAGGGATCGAGGTACAGTAGCGTGCTGTTCCGGCATCGTGTGGCTCCCTTGCCGACAGCATAGTCCTGGACAGAGGTGATGGCGAGAGAATCCATGTTTTGGGCAGTAGGAGCAGGGAGTGAGTCAAACAGGATTTCCATACCAGATCACTTATGAATGGCCTGGACTAGTAGGAGGCGGCGTCCATCCTCCTCCAAGCGCTTTAAAGAGGCTGACCATATCTGTCAAGCGAGAACGTTCGGTGAGAACCAGTTGAGTCTCAGCGGCCAACCCCGTTCGCTGCGCATCCAGGACATCTAAATACGTTACCAGGCCCTTGCGATATCGGATGTCGGCTAAGCGCACCGCTTCCTGCGCAGCGGAGAGTTGCGTTCGCTGGTGCGTGAGCTGCTCTGCCCTTGCACGAAGTGAAGTCAGCAAGTCTGCGACTTCCCGAAACGCCTGTAGAATCGTCTGCTGGTAGTTCTCCAGCATCTGTACATGGCGTGATTCAGCAGAGTCCAACCGGGCGAGATTGGTTCCACCCTGGAAGATCGGCAGGGTTATCGACGGACCGATGCTGTAGTTCGAGCTGCCCCCAGTGAACCAGTTGGAGAACTCGACACTCTGCAAGCCGCCTTGGCCGGTGATGGAGAGAGCAGGAAAGAAATAGGCGCGAGCCTGGCCGATCCGAGCATTGGAGGCCACGAGCGTGGCTTCTGCTTGGAGGATATCCGGGCGACGCTCCAACAGTTGAGAGGGAAGCCCAATAGGAATATTTGGCTGAACGACTGCGGCACGGAGGGGTTTGCTGCGAAGATCAAGCGATCCAGGCGACATTCCGGTCAACACCTCCAGCCGATGCGATTCCATGGCCCGAAGTCTGGCCAGGTCTGGAATAAGTCCTGCGGCTTCGGAGACCAACACCTCGGTGCGTTTCACGTCCAGTTCGGAGGCCAAGCCGACCGAGGCACGTTTTTGGATCACCTCAAAGTATTCTTGCCTTGCAGTCAAGGTCCGCTTGGCGATGTCAAGCTGCTCGTCGAGTTCCCTGATCCGGAAATAGGACTGTCCTACGTCACTAACCAATGTGAGCGCCACGGCACGGGCATCCTGTTCGATGGCATGAGCGTCGGCGTTCGCCGCTTCACGCCCACGTCGAATGCGGCCCCAAAAATCCATTTCCCAGCGGAGGTCCATGGCGTTGTTCCAGAGCTCGAAGTTCGTGCCGGGGGTGGCAAACGTCTGTGGGCCCGGTTGTTGTCCTGTTGCCAAGCCCAAGCCCGCCAACGTGTTTTTGGAGACGGAGGTGTTGCTGTAACTGCTGGAGAGATTCATGTGAGGGTAGAGGCCGGCGGATGCCGACATGACGGAGGCCCGTCCTTCGATGACCCGGGCGACTGCCCGTTTCACGTCATGGTTCTGCTGTAAGGCTCGTTCGATCAGTCCGGTAAGTTCGTCGTTCTGAAAGGCCTTCCACCACTCGGCCTCCGGCTGGTGATCTGACGCCATTGAGGTATCGGCGTTGTTGGTCACGTGTGACCAGCTGTCAGGCACGTCCACTGGTGGGCGTTGGTAGTCCTGCCCTTGAACACAGGAAGTGAGGATCAGGATCACGAGTATCATTGCGAGACGACTGGCAATAGTGCTCATCGTGCCTTGTCCTGTGGTGAGGGAACTGATGAGGCGTGCACACGTTCGGTGTCGTTCGAGGCCCGCCGTTCAATGAAGACATCGACCTGTTGTCCCGCATAGACAGGGAACGGCGGGCGGTCGAATTGGTAGATGATCTGGAGGACCCTGGTGTCGACTCGTTCGGTGTTCTCTCCCGTCAGCGACTTCTTGGGAATCACATAGGGTTCGATGCGAACGAACGTGAGTGGAATCTTCGTGCCGGCCATCGATTTGAGGGAGGCCACTCCAGCTGCCTGTGGAACGACCAGAGGGGCGTTGACTTCGTCGACATCGGCTCTGATTTGCAATCGCTGGGTTTCGCCGAGGAGCATGAGCGGTTCGCTTAATCCGGGTGTCGCGTATTCTCCCGCTCGAACATTAACCTGTAAGATCGTCCCCTTGCGCGGAGCGCGGACGGTCAGGCGATCGAGTAGAATCGTGGTCTCGTCTCGCTGGGCGATGGCCTGTTTCAGATTCGCTTCGAATCGTTGCAAGCTTCGTTTTGCCATTTCGAGCGCATACCAGGTGCGTTTGAGATCGTCCTCGCTGACGGCCCGTTGATCGTGCACCGACTTGAGTCGTCGTAGTTGCGTGTCGAGATCTCCGACCCGGTACTGTTGCTCATCGATCTGGGCTTGCAGTGGAGGAATGGCTGCCTCACGGGTGAGCAGTTGTGCGCGCAAATCTCGGTCGTCGAGTTGAAAGAGCGGTGCTTGCTCCATGACCTGGTCGCCGACAGTCACAAACATCCTGGTAATCAAGCTGGCAACCGGAGGAGCGATGCGGACATTTTCGTTCACAGCCTCGATAATGCCGGATGCCGCGACGGTCAGTTCATATGGCGATCGGGGGGGGGCCGAGATCGGCGTCGGCATCGGCTCAGTTTTGTTGGCTCCAATGAGTACCCAGGCGGCAAGCCCTATGCCGGCAATGGCCAACCAGACACTCAATCGCTTGACGATGATCATGCTATTCCCTCTCGTGCGATCGGTTCAATGCTGACAATCCGCCCGTCCGTGAGTTTGGCCATGCGGTCGCCGAAGTGAAAGATGCGGCTGTCGTGGGTGACGACGATGACACAACGCTCAGGTGATCGCCCGACTTCTCGCAAGAGTTCCATGATTTTTTGCCCGTTTGGGCCGTCCAACGCGGCAGTCGGTTCGTCGCAGATCAGCAGGCGAGGTTCGTTGACCAGAGCTCTCGCGATGGCGACCCGCTGTTGCTGTCCGCCGGATAAATTCTTGGGTAAGAATTCCGCCCGGTCACTGAGGCCGACACGGTTGAGCATGACTTGCGCTCGTGCCAAGGCTTTGGCCCGACCGATCTTCTGGATCAAGAGCGGCACGGCGACGTTCTCAGCAGCGGTCAGTGTAGGGAGCAGATTGAACTGCTGATAAATAAATCCCATCGTTTGGCCTCGGAAGGTCGTGCGTTTTCCCGTCGACAGTCCGCTGAGGGGTACACCCAGAACATCAATGTCCCCGCCATCGATATCGAGGATGCCGGCAATGGTGGACAAGAGAGTGGTTTTCCCGCCGCCCGATTCGCCGACCAGCAACAGCATCTCGCCCAGATAAATGTCGAGGTCGATACCTTTGAGTACTGTGACCTGTGTGTCGCCGGTCCCAAACGATTTGACGATGCCGCGTGCGCGGACTGCCGCCGGTTGTGTGTGGTTGTCCATCATGCTTACCGAAAGACAATCGCCGGTTCCAGTTTGGCGAGTTTGACGATGCTGATCAACGCTGAAAATGCGCAGATGGTCAGCAGCGCCATCAGTACAAGGAGGAGTAATTGCCAGGTCTCGATGAACGGCAAACTTCCTCCCCGTGCCGTCACATATCCAAAGGCAGTGGCGAGTCCGACCCCGACGCCGTAGCCGGTCAGGCCCACGGTGAACGCTTGTAAGAGAATCATCTTCGCCAAGGTAAAGGTTGAAGCACCCATAGCTTTGAGTGCGCCGAACTGTCGAAGGTTTTCGACCGTAAAGAGGTAAAACGTTTGTCCTGAAATAGCCATTCCGACAATAAACCCCAAGAGTATGGTGGTGCCGAAGTTGATCCCGATGCCGGTGTTCTTGAGTACCCAACCGATGGTCTTCCAGCCGAACTCTTCGGCTGTGAATGCCCCAAGGCCGGTCTGTTCGTGGATGCGTCTGGTTACTTCTTGGATGGGGATTCCGTCTTTGCCTTTGGCCAATACATACGAAAGGGTGCGGCGCTCGGCCGGTACATAATGGATGGCGCGTTCATAGGTGGTATAGACCACAGGAATGTTTGTGAAACTTTTTTGTGTCTTGGCAATGGCGACCACACGGGCCAATTTGTCATTGAGTTCGAAGATCGTGCCGACCTTGATGATGTCGGGGCCTCCCATCCGTTCGACCGCCCACTGATCCAGGGCAACCGCATCCGGCTGTAAAATGTCTTCGAACCGGCCTTCTAGGACTTCGGCGGGACGACCGATGAGGCTTGAAGATTCCAGGCCTGCCAAGACGATCTGATGGTATTCCCCGTTCGAGAGGCGAGCCCGCAGGAGGCCTTTGAAGAGAGGCACAGCCCATTCGACTCCGGGCACGCTCCGGACCCGATCAACGGCGGTGCCGGCGATCGGCTTGACCTCGTCGACTTGCGCGATGCCTGGATCTGTCACCCAAATCGGTACATTGAGATTGCTGATGCTGGACTGAGACCAGATCATGAGGCCCCAAAAAATTGAGCCTTGTTGGACGATCAGCATCACAGAAAAGGTCAAGCCGCACAGCAGCATGAGGTACTTGGCGCGATCGCCGAAGAGCATCTTGAGGGCTACGTAGTTCATTCCGACGCCTCGGGTCCTGGGTGATCGGGAGGATATGCCACGATCTGCGGCGGTCGTGGTAACAGTACCTGGTCATGCCGATGAAAGAAGTAGGTGCAAAGCCTGGCGATGGGGCAACCATGATTGAGCGCCATCGTCCAGAATCGCCGCACATGGTTGCCGTTCGCCAGTTGTTCTTCATCCATGAGCCGGAATGGACCAGGGAAAGACTTCGAAAATGTAATGCCCTTAATGGCGAGACGATCAACAAGCCCTTCCGTGAGAAATTCCAGCACGTCGCCGCACCAGGAAAAGCGCGTTCCATCTTTCGTCTGCTCGCCGGAAGGAAGGAGTTCGGCTTGCCGTTCAGCAAAGTAGTCTTCGATGCTTCGGCTCAGATGCTCAGGAGTGAGAGGAGCATGGTGACTCATGCCGAGGCACAGAGCAGGGATGGTGCCAGCGTGAGAACCAAACAATAATCGATGCGCAAGTAGTTGAGGCGAGAGGAGAAAATGGTGGGGATATGTGGATCAAGCTTTGGCGGGAGGTCGATTGATTTGCCGATATGTTGGCAAGAAGGAACGAGAACTGCCGATATCTTGGCAGATTAGTTGGAACGGACGGATGGGCGGCGAATACCGAGTTTCTTCATCCGATGTTGCAGCGTTGAGCGCTTCATTCCAAGGCGGGCTGCTGCGCCGTGCGTACCGGCCAGAACCCAATTCGTTTGATTGAGGGCCTCGATTATGTGGGTCCGTTCGGCGTCGGCCAGCGTGCGAGGAGCATGTCCATGGCCGCTGTTTGGTAGGGGATGTTCCAACTCATCAATGGTCAGAACCGATCCTTGGCCGACGATGACAGCCCGCTCAATGAGGTGCTCGAGCTCCCGTACATTTCCCGGCCAGTTATACGATGCGAGGGCTTTGAGTGTGTTGCTGCTGATGCGCGTGACCGTCTTTCGATGTCGCGCGCTGTATTTCTTGACGAAATGCCTTGCGAGCACCGGGATATCGTCACGGCGTTCTCGAAGTGGGGGAATACGGACCGGGAACACGTTCAGCCGATAAAAAAGGTCGGATCGAAAGAGGCCCTTCTTGACCGCCTGCTCCACATCGACGTTAGTCGCGGCGAGCACGCGAAGATTCAGCCGAATCGTCTGGGCACCTCCGACTCGCTGAACCTCTTGCGATTCCAGTACCCGCAGAAACTTGGCTTGAAGATCTAGCGGCAGTTCACCGACCTCATCCAGGAAAATTGTGCCGTCATTCGCGAGTTCAAAGCGGCCGATTTTCCGAGCTGTGGCATGTGTAAACGCGCCCTTCTCATGGCCGAAGAGTTCGGACTCGATCAAGGTCGGCGGCAGCGCGGCGCAGTTCACCGTGATCAACGGCTTGTCTTTCCTTGGTGAAATGTGGTGGATGGCCTGAGCGACCAGTTCCTTCCCCGTACCCGTTTCCCCCATGATGAGCACCGTTGAATCGGTGGGTGCGACTTGTTCGATCGCCTTCAACGTTTGCTGTAACGCGAGGCTGTCCCCCACCAACGTGTTGAAATCGACCGAGGCCTTCATCTCGTCACGAAGATACACATTTTCTTGCTCGAGCTGCTCTTTGAGTGAACGGATTTCTTCATAGGCTGTGAGGTTCGCGATGGCTTGTGAGAGATGAAATCCGATTTGCTGAGCGAACGCCTGGTCACGTTCAGAAAATGCATTGCGTCGCCTGCTGCCGATCGCCAAGAACCCATAGGGGGTTCCTCGTACGATCAAGGGGCAGAGTATGCAGGAGAGGATGCCGACGGATTCGATGTAGGAGCGTTCCGGGAAACGCTCATGGTTGTGTCCCGTGATGAGAAGCGGTTTCCCGCTGGCCATCATTTCGGCTGGGGCCATCTGTTCGAAGGGAAACTGGCGGAGTTGCGCGAGATCGATCTCGACGCCTTCACGATAGATGATGTTGAACCACGGCCCCTGAGGCGACTGAACGAACCGCACCAGCCCGGTCATATCTTGTCTCACGACGCGGTGCAGCAAGTCTCGCACGATCGGCATGAGTTGATCGATGGTCATCGTGCCGACGACCACCTGACTGTTGATCGCCATCAACGCGTCGCGTTCTTCCGATGCGAGGACGTTCTGGAGGACCGGCCCCAGCTGAGTGCCGAGCGATTCCAGAAATAGACGGTCGTCTTCCGTGAAGGCATGAGTTCTGCCGATGGCGATGGTCGCCATAATCGCGATCGCACGAGGGGGGTGATTCTCCGTCAGAGGTGCCAGGGTTAACGGGGCAGCCAATACCGAAGCGGTGTGGAATGGAGCGCTTTTAAGGACGACCGCTTCAGCCCAGGGCGAACTGGCTAAATTGTGTTCCAGGAGTGCGTGGCCGCGTTGGACCACAGCTTCTTTTATGGTCCCTTTGGCCGGTAGTTGCCCGATGAGATAGGCGGGAGAGTCGGGAATTGTCAGTAGCTCTGAAACGGGGGCGAAGGCCTTTGCCGTTTCGCTATAGAGGTAGAAGCCCAGAAGATCTCCCTTTAACGCCATGAGTAGCTCCTGAGTCAATATGCGATCGAACTCATGGAGCCCCTTGCAGGCTATCAGTACGCTGATGATCCGCAGGGAGTCGAGCTGTGGAGAGGCGGTGCCCATATATTGGCACTGTACCATGACAAGGGAAGGTGAGAAAAGACGGTGTGAGGCTCGAATGGCTACTCGTGAGCTGCCCGGGCCTTGAGCGCGTCCAGTCGTGTTTTCTCCAGACTGATATGCATCGATTTCTCCTGCGTCACGATGACGGCTCCCGGTGCCTGGCCCTTGGCCTTCTTGACCCATTTGCGTCTCGTATAGATGACGTCGCCTTTGCCGCTTTTCTTCAAGTCGCTATAGAGCAGCGCCAGTGTCGCAGCGTCTCGTATGGTCTCGGGCGGCGGATCGCTCCCTTTTTCCATGCGGACCACGACGTGTGATCCAGGTGTACCACGGGCATGGAGCCAGAGGTCATCGCTTTTGGCAAGGCCGAACGTGAGCTCGTCGTTCTCTCGCGCGTTTCTTCCGACATATATTGCCAAACCGTCCGACGAGATAAAGCGGCGGAATGGACCCTGACGTTGTTCTTGCCTGCCCTTCCCCACTCCTGTCCTCGATCCAGCTCGTGTTCGTATGATCTGATGCGGTTTTTCTGGCGGCTGCCAGGTTCCTTGTTCGACGGCGGTCAACTCTCCCTGGAACGTCTCCAGCTCTCTTTCTCCTTCCCCAATGCGTGGTCGCAGTTCTCGCTCTGCCGCCAGGTGTTTCCGATGTTTTCGGAAGTAATCGTCCATATTGCCTTGGGGAGTCTTGGCCTGGTCGAGCGGGATCGTCAGGCTAGGAAGTTCCTCATCAAAATAATCCACCACGACCACGTCGGTCTGACCCTTGCGGATAATTCCGAGGTTCGCCTTGATCAGTTCGCCATAGCGATTGTAGGTTTTATACTTCTCTGCCTTGGCGAGGTCTTCGTGCCAAGCCTCAATGCGACGGCGGAGCTTCTTGATGGATTTTCTCAGTATCCCTGCCCTGGTATTCCGTGCAGTTTCGACGAGTGAAACACCCTCGGCCGTGCGGTAATGAGTTTCGATGGCAGCCGACAGAGGAAACGGCGACTCCGGGAGGTCCTGACTGAATCGCGGCTGGTCGGCAGCACCTCGTTCTCGTTGCGGATGAGGGGGAGGCACGTACAGCTGTCCCACCAGATCTTTTTCCCTGTTCAGGTCCCGTCGGATACGGCTTGCCTCATCGAGGACGAGGAGATTCGATGTTTTCCCTGTCAGTTCTGCCACCAAGCTGCAGGGACCTTCTTTGGCAGTCAGTGCAAGCTGAATGATTCGGTCTCCTTGAATCTGTTCGATCTTGTCGATGCGTGCTCCTTGCAGATGGGCGCGGAGGAATTGGCAAAAAGGCGGAGGAGTCGGTGGATTCTGAAAGGCTGCCGTTGTGATGTGAATCCGGGCGGTGTCGGGGTGGCATGAGATGAGGAGTCGATGTGTTCTCCCCGGCGCGCGAATCTCCAGTACCACGGTACGGTCTGTCGGCTGATACATTTTCTGAATCCAGCCTCCAGCCAAAACCGGGGCACATTCACCCATCACCTTCGAAATTTCTGTCGCGCTCAATGCCACAATTTGGTCCCGATCGGTGTCTGCGTTCAAAAACAACAGACTCGATTGACTATGAAAGAGGAACGTTTCTCACTCAGGCCATTGGTTTGATCAGCTCGCGGGTTTGTGCATTTTTGCCGCATGAGACCAATCTGTCACATCTATCAGTAAGTTAGGTCGAACGCCGTTCGTCAGTACTCTACGATTCATTGGGAAGACACGCAAGCCGTCGCAACAACACCCGTGGCATTGCGATTGCTAGCATTAGGAGGCAAACGGTTGGTCACGCGTCTGCTAGGCTTGAAAGGGGAGTGGGTACGGTGTCGTAGGTTTCAGCCTTAACAGAGGAGGGTCCGATGGAGTGCTCACGATGTGATGGTCTCATGGTTACCGATAGCCTCATCGACATTCAAGAAAGCAGTATTCCGATGTGGATGAAAGGATGGCGATGTGTGTCCTGCGGGAACATCGTCGATCCGCTCATTCAGCAACATCGGATGATCCAACGGGCGGGAGCAGGGCGGTTGCTCGAAACAGAAACGGCCAGGCCGCGGCTCCGTCAGGTCGCGTAACGCGACGGGCTAAAAGCCTGCCCCTATCGCTGATCGAATGGGATTCTGATTTCCATATCCGCGATTGGGGCAGAAATGTTCGTGAATCCTGCGGGCTAGACGGCGTCTCTCCTCGTTCGTTCCTCGACTATCGTAAACGTGCCAGCGAGACCTGCCTGACAGGCGCGACTCGCACAGATGAACCACCTGGTCAACCTCGCCTTTCTGCCAGCCCCACACACAGTGAAATCCCCTTCAAGCTCACGAACAACGTTTCACAGGTCACCTGTCGTATTCCCCTTCGCCGAATACCTCGTAGATTCCGGCCTTCGCAGCCGAAGCGGTTGCTTGGGCGGAATAGGCTACTACGGGCATGAAGGCGAGGGGCACTCTCCGGTTCCGACTACGATGTCCGCATCACGAGGTTCAATAGTTGTGTGTGTATGTGAGGATTGGTAAGCCGCCCTTCAAATCGGAGAAAAGCTCAGTCGAGCATTTGAGCCTCGGGCCGCGCCGATTAAGAATTGCGTAACAACTTCAGGATGCGGTTAGCGAGATGCTCGTTGATTTCGGTGTGACGTGGAACAGGTTGGGAGACCTTAGTGGTGGGGTTATGATACCAATCGTGCTTCCCGCCGTGACGAACCAGCACGTAGCCACTGGCTTCGAGCTGTCTGATGAGGTCCTTGCGCTTCACCGAAGCGTCAGCTCGGCGAGCTTGCGAACCCCTGGAATTTCTCCGCTGGTCAGGTCGCGGTACAGGTCGCAAAGGTGGGACTCCAGCTCCTCAAGCGACTGCCCCTGCGTCCAGTAATCAGGGTAGTCCTGGAGATAGCCGAGCCACTGATCCTTATCCTGCCAGTAGATATATTTCGTCGATTCCATACAAGTGATTATAGCCGCAGTCTCTTGGCTTGCAAAGGGACTGGCCACAACTTTCACCTCGGCAATATCTTCGATGATGGGTGCAGTGAGGGCTGGATAGGTAGGCCGGCCAGGTTGATCCCCCGTGATCACGGAACACCCACGATGAAACTGTGGTCGTTTGACGTGCGCAGTCCGGGACCAATCCAGGCCACCCTCCAAGGAGAAAACGAGCAAGCTTGGAATATGAGAGGGCAGGCTAGAAGGTCTCCTGTGCTCGTGCAGCGCGCGGTCGCGGACTCCCCTCGTTGGACACGCGCAGTGGGAGACCAATCTAACCCGCCCTCAGGTGAGAAGATGGGAAAGCAGCGGTCGCTCGATGCGCGCAATGGAGACCACACCAGCCGGCTCGCTGAACGCGAGTGAGAAGGTAGTCCTCGCCATTCTGATAAGTTGACACCTGCCGGCAGGAGTCGTAGCCTGGCGCTAGTTTTGGTGTCTGAATTACCCACTCTTCACAAAGGATGAAGTGGCATGGTAGAGCGTGAAATGCGCACTCCTCCTGAGTATTGTCAGTATGTAGATGGACCGTGTGATCAGGATTTTAGGGCTACTACTTCCTGTGACGCTTTATTTCTCTTTCCCTCAACTCCCCCTCAAATCGCTGCCACAATTGAAATTGCGAAACAGAAACTTGAGCTAATGTCAGGCGGGAGAACATGGAAGTCCTGGCGGCAGCTTCCTATTACTGGGCGGATAATTTTCTGTGAGATATGCAAGGCAAGCCGATTCGCCAGCACCATTATAGCTGATGTCACCACGCTCAATTTCA
>JBDTSF010000372.1:0-4176 GCA_039931295.1 Nitrospirota bacterium
CCACAACAGGCTGCAGTAATCGAGGACCTGGTTCGACTTCTCCGATCGCGACGACCGCGGCCTGTCGGACCGATTCGTCAGGATCCTCCAAGGCCAGCGCTAATAGAGCCACAACTCCCTCAGCCGCTGTGGGTTTTAAGCGCCCTACCGCCACCACCGATGCTTCACGAACCATTGCGGCTGGATCGTGCTTGAGAGGGAGGATGGAGTCCACAGCTCGTGGATCACCAATCTTGCCCAGAGATTCTGCTGCCGTCCGCCGCATTTCTGGCGTCTCATCCCGGAGTAATTCCAATAAGAGCGAGACCGTGCGCTCTTTTGAGGAAGGTGGAGAATCTTGAACACAACCGGCGAGACAGAGCACCGACAGGAGGCTTGCACACACGATGGTGCAAGAAGGAGTGCGACAGAGCCAGAGGCCAACCTTCGGCAAGCTGATACAGACCATGCCCCGGCTCACGTATGCTGAGGAGGTTCTTCGTGTAAGGCAGGCAGGTCTTTGGCTGATTCGATGGATTGCTGGAATTCCTTCTGAGCAGAATCCATCTCAGCTTGGATTGTCCGGATTTCAGGATCGACTGAATTGCGGACATCGGCAACGGCCTGCTTGAACGTCCGCAACGCATCCCCCAGCCCCTCCCCCAAGCTCTGCATATCCCCCGGGGAAATATCGGCAGACTGCGCAGCTCTCGCCTTCATCGATGCCTGCTGCGCTTGCACACGGGCCACAGCATCTTTGTTGACAATGGCCGACGGGCGTTTCGCCACCGGTTTAGTTTGGGCGCTGGCTGGAAGAGGCGGGTACTGTGCCTTCAGGACGGGCGTGGGAGCAGCCGCTCGCTCTTCCATCGTTGGAGGCTGTTGACCCTGCCCCGCCGATTGGGTTGGCGCTGACCGGGCTATGCTGGAGGTCAACGGCCGAACTGGCTGGGGTGCAGCCGCCATATTGTGCATCAAAGCCGCGGTGGTCCCAGGAGTTAGTTCCGGCCCAGGGGTATAGGGTGCTGTGGGCTTCGGCGTGGCAGAGACCTGTCCCTGCGTCATCACCGGCGCCGATGCAGCTTGTTGCGTCGATTGAGCCTGTATGGGCGCCTGTTGATTTGCTTCGGGCGATGCCGCATCTGCTGAAGGGATATCATTGACTTCTTTCTTGAACCCTCTGAGCGCTTTCCCGACCCCTTCACCGATTTGCGGAAGCTTCCCCGCTCCAAAAATGATCAGAACGATGATAAGGATAATGATAAGTTCCGAGATCCCCATGGTACCAAACATGGCGCGAATCCTTCTCCCTGGCATGATGCTGAAAAAGTCCGCCAGCTTCGTTCTCGCATCGATCAGAGGCTCAACGTACCGAAGCGTACGCCTCGCCTCTTCGCTCGCTGCGGCCTTGCTGAACGACCTTTTTGAGCATCCTGCCGACTATTCAGGCACTACCGCTCTACGAATTATTCCAGCTGCCTGTCACACAAGAACTGAGTTCTTCACAACCTGCCAGACACCCATCGGTCAATCGCCGTGGGTTTTGCCTTCCGAACGTCGAATCAACTCTATAGGCCACCAGGAGACACTGTCAAGGAAGGGAGAGAGTACTCTAAATAGGGTGCTCAAAAAGGCTGTCCAGCAAGGCCGCAGCCGATGAAAGCACCGGAGGCGTAGCCTCTGGGCTACGTTGAGGATGCTTTCGAGGGGAGAACGCCGCTGGCGGCCTTTTTGAGCACCCTGTTAGAAGAGTGGGACGATCTCGCTCTGCAACGGCAACCCAAATACCAACGCTTCACGCTCAGCAAGATACACGTCCAGTTCACTCCTGATCCCAAACTCGCCGGGTAGATACACTCCTGGTTCGATAGAAAAGCAGGTCCTTGGCATCAGACGTCGAGTATCCTGTGTCTCCAAGCCATCGATGTTGGCGCCGTTGCCGTGAACTTCTTCGCCGATTGAATGCCCCGTGCGATGGACGAACTGATCTCCATAACCGCTCTGCTGAATGACCTGCCGGCAGGCATCGTCAACTTCCCACCCGAATGGGCGATGGCCTGCCGCGGTTTCTGCCCGAACGAAGTCTAGGGCCGCATCCCGACCCCGCCGGACCACGTCGAAGACCTCACGATGTTTCACCGGCACCGTCCGGCCAACGTAGCCGGTCCAGGTAATATCGGCATAGACTGAACCGGGCTCTGCTTGTTTTGCCCAAAGATCGATCAAGAGCAAGGCATCGCGGGTCACTTCAGCCGACCCTCTCTCTGTTGGACCATAATGAGGATCGGCGCTGTGGGCATCGACGGCAGCAATCGGTGCACTCGACGTGACCATCCCTGCCTCCTGTATACGAGCTAGAATAAACTGCTGTACTCCATATTCCGTGAGCGTTCGTCCCTGCGCAATCACCGCTTGCACATGACTGAATGTCTCATCAACGATGCGCCGCAACGCCACGGCGGCATACTGGTGCGATTCGAGTTGACGGTCTGTCCAGCGCGCTTCAAACGTCTGAATCAGATCCGCTGAACTCACCACTTCGACATGGTAACTTCTGATCAACTCGATCGTACCGGCATCCACACGCGACACATAGGGCACGGCATTCAGGGGAGAATACTGCATCGCGACACGGGGACCACCGGCCAGTAGACGCGCAAGGAGCGTCCGTTGCTGTTCCCACGACACATAATAGTCGGCCTGTCCCGGTAACGTATCCAACACATGCGGTTCGATGCGATGCAGCACCTTGACGGGAACCCCGTGCGCTGGAATCCAGTAGTACCATCGACGCGTCACATGGATAGTAGGGTCGAGTTGGAGGACGCGATAGGCAAGGGGATCGCTGCCGCGAAAATCATAAAAGAGCCAGCCGTCGATCTCAGCCTCACGCAGAGCCTGCTGAATCTCGCTGACACGCACATGTAGATCTATGGTCATAGTGGAGGGCATCTTATCGTCGCACTGCCAAGCCGTCAATAAGACGGCCATTGAGACAGGCGATCGTGGTAGACTAACAGCCATGGCCGTTGAGCATGCACCAGCCCTCTCCCAGTTTCGCGTGACCCTGTTTGTCGGACCGCAGCCAGTGGAGGAGAGAGCATCCACCCACTCATGTGTCTTTAACGTCAAGAAACGGAGTTGGAAGGGTGGAGTTCAGGTTGCTGTCGTTCTCACCCAGAGTGACATCGATCACCTCAGCACCGATATCGATTTTCCCCGTTGGTTGACGCTGGCCCTCGTGGATCTCGCGGAGGAAGATCGTCTCTCGTATCAGGAGCGAGCCCATGAGCTGTTTATTGAGGCCGTGTGTTGGTGCAAGCTGGACCTCGCGTTGCAAGCCGGCATCACTCAAAAGAACCAATGCCTCTCAGAGGACACAGAGATCGCAGATGTCAGAAACGCCGTCATCAATCGGAGGAACTTCATCACATCGTACGTGGCAGCAGAACTGGACCTCGTCCTGAGAGACATGACCGCCCTATAAGATACCCGCGTAAACGCGGCAGGGGTTTGCATTCAGAGACGAATTTGTTATAACCGCACTATGACTGAATCATGAGTGAATATCTGAGACTGACCATTACCGCTCAGCTCGCTCTGCCGAAAAAGGAGGAAGTTTCGTGAACATCTATTCGTCTCCATCCAATCGCTCTTGTAAGGTTTCCAGATTCAAACTGGTGACGGTCTTCTTGCTCCTGGCTCTGTGCATCGTCACCATGGTGCCATCGGCATGGAGTCAGGAAAGCGCACCTCCCCCTTCGACGGGGAACACCGAAGGTGGAACCGCGTCAAGCGCGGGAATGCAGGCCGCTGCCGCCGTCTCCACGATCCTCTATTTTCCCTTTAAGGCCGCATTTGCGATAGGGGGAGGAATCGTCGGCGGATTGGCCTATGCCTTTTCAGGAGGAAACGAACAGGCGGCGAAGAGTATTTGGGATACCAGTCTCCGCGGCACCTACTTCATTTCTCCCGATCACCTCCAAGGCAATCGGCCCATCCGATTCCTGGGGGTCGCAGATTCTGACGATGCGCCAACCCCTGCCCCGGAGCCCATCCGCTAGTCGATGAAACCGATCATCGGGGTCACACCAGACTTCAACGCCGGTGATCGGAAAGAATGGGGTGGGCGCGAGCCCACCTATTTTTTGCGCGCGCGCTATATTCGGGCCATTGAAGAACTCGGCGGTGTCCCGC